>JAJFIG010000547.1 GCA_021775195.1 Rhodospirillales bacterium
CACGAAGACGAGCAAGGCGCTGCCGGTACTACCATCGATTTTGAGCAGGGCGAAGGGCGTATAGGTGCCGGCGATCATCGTGTAAATGGCAGCCCTGTCGAAGCGCTGTAGGATTCCTTTCGCAAAGGGCGTGCGGGCAAGATGGTGGTAGGCGGCGGACAACGTCATCATCGCCAACAGACCGGCACAATAGAGGGATAGGCTGAGAATTTCCCCTTCCGCTCCCTTGGGGAGAACCGTAGCGGCAAGGGCCATGACCCCGGCGACGGCGCCGCCGATGCCAAGCAGATGAATGGACAGATCCGCGACCCGTTCACTCCTCGAATACGCCCGAAATGTACCCGTTCTCCTGATTTGACCCTGCATTTGGTGGCCATACCTGTTGTTGGTTCTCATGCAATTTATATAGAATGTTCATTAACAGATTCTGACGACACGCTAATTTCTGGTTGGCCGAGACTGCGTCCTCGACCAATTTATTCAAATCACGCCGCAAGTGATTCACGCGATTCACTCTTTGCTGGTGGATAGGGCCGATCGCGGTGCGTTGGCGATGGCAGGCGCACGGATCCAGGCTACACGTTGCCACATCATTGATGGTTTCCCGACGTTGGCTTTTGTGCCACTTTTGGCGCTTCCCGGCGCAACAACGTGGAACGACCCCAATTCATGGCTGACAGCGCCAATACTTCTACCGGCGGACAACTCGCCGCCCGCGCCCTGCACTTGCATGGGGTCGATACTGTTTTTTGCGTTCCGGGCGAGAGCTACCTGGACCTCATGGACGGTCTCTACGACTTTGCCGACGACATTGCGCTTGTTTCATGCCGCCACGAGAACGGCGCCGCCAACATGGCCGAGGCGTACGGGAAACTGACAGGACGTCCGGGGGTATGCATGGTGACCCGTGGTCCCGGTGCCTGCAACGCCAGCATCGGCGTCCACACGGCCTTCCAGGATTCGACGCCGATGGTCCTCCTTGTCGGCCAGGTTCCCCGTCCCCACCTGGGGCGCGAGGCGTTTCAGGAAGTCGATTATCGCCAGATGTATGGGGCGCTGGCAAAGTGGGTGACCCAGGTGGACGACCCGGGCCAGATTCCCGAGGTCATGGCTCAGGCGTTCCAGACCGCGCTCTCGGACCGCCCTGGACCGGTCGTTGTCGCCCTGCCCGAGGACATGTTGCGCGAGCCTTCGGGCGCCGACGACGTAAGTCCCTATGAAATCAAGTCGGTTCGTCTTGACCCCGGCGACATTGAACGCCTGCACCATATCCTGGGCGACGCCCAGCGCCCCATGGTCATGGTCGGTGGTGGTGGCTGGACCGACGCCGCCCGCTCCGACATCGTTGCCTTTGCCGACACCAATGACCTGCCCGTTTGCTGTTCCTTCCGCCGTCACGACCTGTTCGACAACAATCATCCCGGTTTTGTCGGTGAACTGGGTGTATCCCCCAGCCCGGCTCTGTTAAGCCAGATTGCCGAGGCCGACGTACTGCTGGTGGTCGGTGCCCGCCTGGGTGAAATGACCACACAGGGCTACACCCTTATCGATGCCCCCAGGCCCAGGCAGACCTTGGTCCACGTGCACCCGAGCGCTGACGAGTTGGGCCGGGTGTTCGAACCGTCCCTTGCCATCCAGACCAGCATGCCGGAGTTCGCCAAAGCTGCCGCTGCCCTTGGTCCCGTCGACGGAATGCGCTGGCACGGCTGGACGTCCGCAGCGCGCGCTGCATACGAGGAAAATGCAAGGCCCGCCGATTATGGCGGCGACCTGGATTTGGGTAAGGTCATGGGCGTGCTGCAGGACCGGTTGCCGGGGAACGCTATTGTCACCGTTGACGCCGGGAACTTCAGTGGCTGGGTCCAGCGCTTCCTGACCTTTGGCGGTGGCCGGCGGCTGCTGGGTTCCACTGCCGGTGCCATGGGCTACGGCGTCCCGGCGGCGGTGGCGGCCAAGATTGCCGATCCCGAGCGCACAGTTGTCGCCTGCGTCGGCGACGGGGGGTTTGGCATGACCGGCCAGGAACTGGCGACCGCCGTCATGGCCGGCGTTGATCCCTTGATCCTGGTCTTCAACAACGCCATGTACGGCACCATCCGTATGCATCAGGAACGCCACTTTTCGGGGCGTGTCATCGGCACCGACCTTGCCAATCCGGATTTCCCCGCCCTGGCTCGTGCCTTCGGCGCCCATGGCGAGGCGGTGGAGCGAACCGATGATTTCGAACCGGCGTTGGATCGCGCCTTGAAATCCGGCAAGGCAGCGCTCATCGAATTGCGCATGGACCCCGATGTGATCTCCACCCGGACTACCCTGACGGCGATCCGCGAGGCGGCTCAGAAGGCGGAATAGGCAGCGGCCCTTCGTCTGGCGGGGGCCCGGGCCGGTCGAATTGTGTTGACCATGCGCGGTGCGCTTCCCTTTACTCCGCTCCATGACCGAGGAAACAGTTTCCGGCCCGGATATTTGGTTGCTTCTGGACGATCGTGCCGGCAATCGCGGCCAGTGTCTGGGCGTCGCCGAGATTCTCGGCCTACCCTACGGGATCCGGGAGCTGGAATATTCACCCCTGGCGAGCCTGCCGAATTGGTTCATAGGGGCGTCATTGGCCGGTTTGCGCGCCGGCAGCCGGGCTGAACTGACCGAACCCTGGCCGGAGCTTGTCATTGCGGCGGGCCGGCGCACTGCCTCTGTGGCCCGCGCCATCAAGCGGCGGAGTGGTGGAAAGACTGCGCTGGTGCACCTTATGCATCCCGGCGGTTCGGGTATCGATGCCTTTGACCTGGTCGCCGTACCGCGCCATGACGGTGCCGGCGTCGGCCCAAATCTCGTCACCATAACCGGGGCGCCACACCGGATCAGCGCGACCAAGCTTGAATCGGCGCGAGATCATTGGCAATCCCAGTTCGAGGGCCTGCCGCGCCCGTGGATAGCCCTTATTGTTGGGGGCAGCACCCGTCGGCGTCGCTTTACCGCTAGCATGGCAAGCGAACTCGGCCGGGCCGCTTCCAAAATGGCCGCGG
Organism: Rhodospirillales bacterium; assembly: GCA_021775195.1. Taxonomy (GTDB): domain Bacteria; phylum Pseudomonadota; class Alphaproteobacteria; order Rhodospirillales; family 2-02-FULL-58-16; genus JAJFIG01. The sequence continues at coordinate 3,024 of JAJFIG010000547.1, forward strand.
ATGTCGGCGGCTCGCTGCTGATCACCACAAGCCGCCGTACGGGTGAGGCAGCGCAAAACCTGCTTGCCGAAATTTCCGCGCCCAAGTTCGTATACGGATGGGGAGCAGAGGGCGAGAACCCCTATCTGGGATACTTGGCACTCGCCGACACCGTTGTCGTAACCGGCGACTCGGTCTCGATGTGTTCGGAGGCCTGTGCGTCGACGGCGCCGGTATACATCTACGCGCCCGATGCGCTGATTACGCCCAAACACGCTCGTCTACACAAGGAATTATTCGAAAATGGCTACGCTCGCCCGTTTACGGGCGTATTCGAGGATTGGACCCATCCTCCATTGAATGCGGCGGATGAAGTCGTCGCGGCCATGCGCCAACGCATACCGGCCTTGAAAGTTACTTGAAGGCGGCTCAACCGCTGACGAGATGGGAACGGGCCCACGACCCCCAGTGATGGCCGTTAAGTGGTGCTTTCGGCGTCGATCTGTTGGCGGGCGACGTGACTCAGGTCTTCCATCTTTTGGCGCAGCCCTTCCTCGGTGATCCCGACACCGTTGTCGCTGACATCCTTCATCACCTTGCGAACGACGTCGTCATCACCGGGCTCTTCAAGATCGGAGATAACGACCTCCTTCGCATAAGCCTCCGCAGTTTCCCCACTCAGGCCCATTTGTTCGGCGATCCAAAGGCCGAGTAGCTTGTTTCGCCTGGCGTCGATCTTGAACGCCAAATCGTGCTTCAAAACGTGCCCCGCTTCGTGCGCCGTGCTCTTTTTGTCGATAACCATGATTGGTCGTGTCCTCGTTCCTTAACATCCGCCACCGTTGTCTTAATGACCGCGGCGCCTTACCTATATGACCGCGGCGCCTTACCTATGCAGGGGGACGGCACCGCCGTCAACCGAAGATGCGATAAGCAGGATTGTGATTTTACTAGCGGGGGATAGGGAAGTTGGCCAATCGCACGATCAGCCTTGATGACGCACTCCACGACTACCTGATGAATGTATCGGTGCGGGAAACGGACGTT
>JAJFIG010000548.1 GCA_021775195.1 Rhodospirillales bacterium
ATCACCGAGGCCGACGCCGGGGCCGGCGCCCGCACCCTGCTTCACCTCATCGAGACTTTTGCCGAGGAGGCGTGACCATGCCCGACGCCATCGCCGACTTCATCCGCCACCACCACGCAGACCAGGCGGCGTTCCTGGCCCGCTTGGTCACGGTGCCGTCCGACAACCCGCCCGGCGACTGCAGGCCCCACGCCGAGGCCGCGGCAACACTCCTCGAAGACCTCGGCTTCACCGTCGAGCGCCACGCCGTGCCCGGGGACGAGTGCCGGGCCGCGGGCATGATCAGCGCCATCAACCTGGTGGTCCGGCGGCATTTCGGCGACGGCCCCACCATCGCCCTCAATGCCCACGGCGACGTCGTCGGCCCCGGCAAGGGCTGGACTCATGACCCCTACGGCGCCGAAGTCGACGACGGCTGGATGTACGGCCGCGGCGCCGCCGTCTCAAAGTCCGACTTCGCCACCTACGCCTACGCCCTGCTGGCCCTGGAGGCCGCAGACACACCCTTGGCCGGCACCGTCGAACTCCATTTCACATACGACGAGGAGGTCGGCGGCACCATCGGCCCGAAATGGCTGCTCGAGACCGGCGTCACCAAACCCGACATCGCCATCTCCGCCGGGTTCTCCTACGCCGTCGTCACCGCCCATAACGGCTGCCTGCATCTCGAGGTCGAGGTGACCGGCAAATCGGCTCACGCCGCCCAGCCCGAGACCGGCCACGACGCCCTGGAGGCGGCCAACGCCATCCTTTCCGCCCTCTACGACCACCGCCAGGCCTTCGCCGGCATCCGCTCCGGCGTCGACGGTATCGGCGCCCCGAGCATGATCGTCGGCCTGATCGAGGGCGGCATCAACACCAACGTCGTTCCCGACCGGGTTACCCTGCGCCTCGACCGCCGCATCATCCCCGAGGAGGACATCGGTTCCGTCGAGGCCGACCTCGAGGCCGTCGTCGCCCGCGCCGCCCGCAAGTGGGACGGCATCACCGCAACCGTCCGCCGCGTCCTGCTGGCCCGGCCCCTGGTGCCGCTGCCCGGCGTCGAGCGCCTGAGCGGGCCCCTGGTCCGCCACGCCAGCGATGCCTTCGCCACCGATGTGGCGTGCAGCGGAGTGCCGCTTTACACCGATGCCCGCCATTACGCCGCCGCCGGAATCCCGACCGTGCTCTACGGTGCCGGACCGGCGGTCCTGACCGACGCCAACGCCCACCGCGCCGACGAACGGGTCCGCCTCGACGACCTCCACAAGGCCACCGGGGTTGTCGCCCGCGCCCTCGCTGATATCCTTGCCCCGGCTTGATCACGGGGGGAAACGCCATGAGCCGCAAGTACAAGGATCAGGAACCGGTCTACGCCGTGATGCGCGCCGATCTGTTCCTCAGCGATATTGGCGATCTGGAGAAGGTCGTCGTCGTCAAGGAGGTGGTCCGCGACCTCGAGACCGCCAAGGCCGAGGTCGAGCGCCTCAACAGCCTGCGCGGCGAAGACGGGAAAATGCGCTACTGGTGGCAGGCGACCCGGCTCTATCCCGCCGGCACCTCGGCCGGCACCGACGAAGACTGATCGGGCCGCGACCTCAAGACCATGCGCAGGACCATGAAGGTGGCCACCGCCGAGGCCAGGTGCTTGAGGCTGTGGCCGCTCACCGTGTGCCCGAGGAGGTCGAAGACCTCGGCGTCGAAGTGCTCGAGCACCTTGGCGATGGCGTACCAGACGATCACCCAAATGAGATAACCGCCCCCCGTGTACCCGGCCTTGCGGAACAGCAGGCAGATCACCGGCAGGGCGGCCATGGGATAGAACTGCACCAGACCGTAGAAGCGCAGGTCGCCCCGGCCCTGGAGCTCGGTCCAGTCCCAGTAGACGAGGCTGAGCACGCCGAGGATGAGGAGCACCGGCATCAGCCCGAAGATCCCCGCCCGGCGGTCGATGCGGTCGGCGACGATGGCCGAGAACAACGACATGAAGGCGATTGTCATCGGCAGCCGGTCCCAGAACAGGCGGCCGTTGCCGGGCTCCAGGTGATAGTACCCCGACCCCAGGCAGATCAGGGCGACACCGAAGAAGAACACCCCGTAGGGCCAGCCGTCGTTGGTCTCGGTGAAAATCCGCCGCCCCCGCGCGCCCATTACCAGCCACAACCCGGGCACCCCGACCAGGATGAAGCCGACGTTGGAGGTCACGTCGCCGAAGTTGGCGATGCCGAGAAAGGCGCGGCTGTCGGCGAACAAATGATAGGCCGGGTCCTGGGGGATCGGCGCCACCAGCAGGGCGCCGCCCACCGAGACCACAAACATGGCAATGAGGATTCCCAGGCGCTGATTGACGGTAAGACCGTTCATGGCGATACCCCCAATTATCCGACCACCGACGCCACCCCGACGTAGTCCACCTTGCCCGTCGCCAGTACCGGCACCGCGTCCACGACCTGGATCGTCCGCGGCACCATCAGCTCGGCGATGCCCTCCTCCCGGGCATGGGCGAGCAGGGCCTCGCGCTCGGCGCCGGGCTTGTCGGTGACCAGGACAAGCTGTTCCCCCTTGCGGGCGTCGGGGACGCTGATCACGGCGTGCATGTGCCCGGGCCAGACGGCGCCGGCGTGGCCCTCGACGGCGCTCAACGACACCATCTCGCCGGCGATCTTGGCGAAGCGCTTGGCCCGGCCCTTGATGGTGACGAAGCCGTCGCCGTCGATGGAGACGATGTCGCCGGTGTCGTAGCGCCCACCCTCGGTCGGCTCCAGGACCCCCGGGTTCTCGGCCCTGAGGTAGCCCAGCATGACGTTGGGGCCAGTGACGATCAGCCGCCCGCCGTCGTCGATTCCCGGCACCGGCTCCAGTTCGTGCTCGATCCCCGGCATGAAGCGGCCCACCGTGCCGGCCTTGAAGTGCATGGAGGTATTGGCGCACAGCACCGGCGAGGTCTCGGTGGCGCCATAGCCCTCGAGGATGCGGATACCGAACTTGTCGCCCCAGGTGCGCCGGGTTTCGTCCTTGACCTTCTCGGCCCCGGCGAAGACGTAACGCAGGCTGTAGAAGTCGTAGGGATGGGCGACCCGGGCGTAGCCGGTCAGGAAGGTATCGGTGCCGAACAGGATGGTGGCGTTGGTGTCGTAGACCAGCGCCGGCACCAGCCGGTAATGGAGCGGCGAGGGGTAGAGGAACGTCTTCACCCCCGACAGCATGGGCAGCAGCGTCCCCCCCATGAGGCCGAAGGAATGGAAGATGGGCAGGGCGTTGAAGACCGTGTCCGTGGGGCTGAAATCGATCCGGGCGCCGAGCTGGTGGCGGTTGGCGAGCAGATTGGAATGGCTCAGCACCACCCCCTTGGGCGTCCC
>JAJFIG010000549.1 GCA_021775195.1 Rhodospirillales bacterium
TCGATGAGCAGCAGGCCCACCTTGCGGTCGTTGCGCCGTGCCCGGGGCAGAGCCTGGCCAAGGCGATCGAGGGCCAGCACCCGGTTGGGAAGCCCGGTGACGTCGTCGAAATTAGCTTGGCGCAGCAGTTGTTCCTCGTAACGCTTACGCAGGGTGATGTCTTCCTTGATTCCCAAGAAATGGGTGATCGTCCCGTCGGCCCCCTTGATCGGCGAGATCGATGCCGATTCCCAGAACAATTCGCCGTCCTTCTTCTTGTTGTGGAACTCGCCGCGCCATTCCTCGCCGCCGGTAACCGTTTCCCACATTTGATCGTAATTGTCCGCCGGAACGTAGCCGGAATTCAGGAACCGCGGATTCTTGCCGATTACTTCTTCGCTATCGTAGCCGGTAATCTCGGCGAACTTCGGATTGACGTATTCGATACGCCCCGTGAGGTCGGTAATTACGACCGCTGTGGGGCTTTGTTCGACGGCCTGTGACAGCTTGCTCAGGCGCTCTTCCGAATTCATACGTTCGATTTCGGCTACCGCCCGCCCGGCGAATATCTTGAGCAGCGACATCACCGCCTGTGACTGGCGCATCGGTTTCCGGGACATCGCGACCAGGATTCCCATTGGCCGGTCCGAGGCGTCGAACAACGCCAGGCCAGCGTAGGACTCAATGCCCAGGTCTTTGAGGTCTCGATCCTCGGGGAACAGGTCGGCGGCATTCTCTTCGTAAACGCAGTACTCATGATCGACCGTATTCTGGCAGGGTGTTCCCTTGAGACTGTATTCAATATTGTCGACGATCCTGCCATCCAGTTGGAAGGCCAAGGTGGCGACGTTGCTGCGGGTGTCGTCGGTCATTCTGCCGACCATGGCGATTTCCACGTCCAGTGTTTCCGCCAGGTATGCGACCAGTGTTTGGAAAAAAGTGTCGCCAACGGTTCCCGAAACGCCCTCGGCGACCGTGCGTAGAATGTTTTCTGTCTGTTTGCGATCATCGATGTCGCTGATCGACCCGGCCATGCGTAACGGGGTGCCGTTGGCGTCCCATATTGCCTGGCCCTTGGATTGAATCCACAGGTATGAGCCGTCCTTGCGCCGTAACCGGTATTCGATGTCGTAGGGGACGCGGTCCGCAAGATGTCGGTTGACCGCCTCCTGGGTGGGCTCGACATCGTCCGGGTGGAACATATCCAGAAAAGTCCGCCGGACCGGACTAAGTTCCCCCTTCTCGTAACCCAGAATCGCTTCGAACTTCGGTGCGAAGTATTCCGTGCCGGCCTGGATATCCCAGTCCCACAGCCCTTCGTTCGAGCCGGACAGGGCGAAGGCATAGCGTTCCTCGCTCTTGCGCAGGGCGTCCTCGGCGCATTTGCGTTGGGTGATGTCCTCGATCATCGCGACGACACAGTTGGTGTTCCCGTCGGGATGTCGCAACAACGCCGCCGTCAAGTTGACCCAGGCAACGGTTCCGTCCTGGCGCAGGAATCGCGCTTCAACGGTGTGAGTACCCAGACTGCCTGCCAGGAGTTCGCGGACATGGGTGACGACGTGTTCCACGTCATCCGGGTGTGGGAGATCATGAAGGGTCAGGCGTTCCAGGAGGTCCCGCTGGTAACCAAGGATATCGTGAAACCGGTCGTTGAGCTGGATGAATCGCCCCTTGGTATCGATATGTGCGATACCGACGGCCGCCTGTTCGAACGTGGCCCGATACCGTTCCTCGCTCGCCCACAATTCCTGCTCGGAGTGATGAAAAAACTTAAAGAAATGAAAGAGGCCGATCCCGTAGGCGATCATCTGAATGACATGCGAAAGCCACCACGCCGGACTCCAGGTCTGGGACAATGCGAACAACACGGCCCCGGCCCCGAACAGGAGGCAGAGGCTGCAGAAAACAACGTCCTGTTTTTCAGTCGATTGGGCTTGGCGCCGGGCAAAATGGGCCGCCGCGATCAGGAAGCCCGCCGCCCCGAGCATATTGGCCGCCTGCCCGCCGAGGATGAACTGCTCCGTCGTCACCCATTGCGCAATCAGGCTGGGGACAAAGATGACCCCGGCGCCGAGCCCGAATGCCATCACCAGCGAGATCACTGGAAGCGACAGGGCCAGAGGTTTGGTGACGAACCGGTCCGGCAGCCAGACCAGGCCGAACATTGCGCCCCCCATCAATACGGCCGCGTTGTGTAGACAGCACACAGGGGGAGTTTGAGCGGAAATCGCGTGGAGGCCGTCCAGGGCACCCATGCCGATCAGGGCCGAGCTGACCCAAACATACAACGGTGGCAGCCTTTCCTGCCCGCGCAGGACCAGGATGAGGACCGCCAGGGAAAGGGAGGTGAATACGCCGAGCGATTCGATGGCCGTGTGTGGACTATGCGATACCCATACCGGCCCGCCGCCCGAATAGAAGACGACGAATCCCACGGCTGCGGCGAGAATTGAACAAAGGGCTGGAACCCTCATGCGCCCCAACCAGCCTCGGCTCTGCGCCCGTCCTGCGAATTTCGTTGTTTGGTTCTTCTTCACTGGCCCATTACCGCAAATCGGACCGCCGACGGGAAACGCCTCACGGGAAATCCCGGTTAGAGCCACCGCAGACAGAGAGATGCAATTTAAAATAGAAGCGTAGAAAAAACTGCATCCTTACAATATATCGACCTTTCCAAGGCCACTCAGATTAAACTTGAAAACAATTTAAAAAAAGTTACCTTTTCGATAACTCTCATTTGATAATAATTATGAATACATTTCCATGTTTATTATTATATTTTGACTTTACACGAAATTTGATCTATGGGCCAAATTTTTGTCGCCTGGCTGGCGGGGCTTCTTCGCATACTCGTACTTCCCGCCGCCGAATTTCCCTTGCCAGCGACCATCTCCGGGATATTCATAGGACATCGTTGGCAGTGGGGCGGGATACGGAATTGCCTGTGCGGACCACATGATAAAAGTCGTTTCGGCAACGGTTTTCGAGGGCCCGAGCCTCTTTGCTCCGGTTCCGGTGGTCCGCCTTGTTCTCGACCATCAGGGGCTCGCTGGTCATACGCCGGCCAGCCTGGGGCCGGTGTTTATCGACGGCATCCGCGAATTTTTCGCCGATACCTTGAAGGGGTCGCCGGAGGGCGG
>JAJFIG010000550.1 GCA_021775195.1 Rhodospirillales bacterium
GGTGTCGATTCTCCACCGGATTACCGGCGTCATACTTGCCGCCGGCCTGATCATGCTCGTCTATTGGTTGGGTGCGGCGTCCTACGGGCCCGAGGCCTATGCCAGGGCGCAGGTGTTCCTGGGATCGTGGTTCGGATTACTGATGCTGTTCGCCTTCACGGGGGCCTTGTACTACCACATCTGCAACGGTGTCCGGCACCTGTTCTGGGATATCGGTTGGGGATTCGAAAAGGACCAGGTGACGAAATCGGGCGTCGCCGTGTTGGTGGTTACCGCGGTCCTTACCGTGGGTTCCTGGATAATCGGTCTGTCGTAAGGGGGATGTGGTCATGACAATGCGCACTCCACTCGGCCGCGTCCGTGGTCTTGGTTCCGCCAGGAGCGGCACCCACCACTGGTACGTCGAGCGTCTGACGGCACTTGCCATGGTGCCGCTGTATATTTGGTTCGTGGCCTCCATCGTCGGCGGTGTCGGCGCCGACTACGCGACCATGCAGGCGTGGCTGGCGACCCCCGGCCATATGTTGCTCCTGATGCTGGTCATCATCACCAGCTTCTGGCACGCGGCCCTTGCCCTCGGCGTCGTCATCGAGGATTACGTGCATCACAAGGCGAAAGAAGTCGCCAGCCTGATCGCGGTGAAATTCATCTGTTTCTTTCTTACCGTGTTTTCGGTGCTGGCCGTCTTCAAGATCGGCCTAGGAGGTTAAATCCCATGCCCGAGGCCTACAAAGTCACCGAACATCAATACGATATCGTCGTTGTCGGCGCCGGCGGCGCCGGCCTGCGCGCAACCCTGGGCATGGCCGCCGCGGGGCTCAAGACGGCCTGCATCACCAAGGTCTTCCCCACCCGCAGCCACACCGTCGCCGCCCAGGGCGGAGTCAGCGCCGCGCTCGGCAACATGGACGAGGACGACTGGCGCTGGCATGTCTACGACACGGTCAAGGGGTCCGACTGGCTCGGCGATCAGGACGCCATCGAATTCATGTGCCGCGACGCCATTCCGGCGGTCGTCGAACTCGAGCATTTCGGCGTCCCCTTTTCGCGCACCGAGGACGGCAAGATCTACCAGCGGCCCTTCGGCGGCCACACCCGCGCCGGCGACCATAAGCCGGTGGCCCGTGCCTGCGCCGCCGCCGACCGCACCGGACACGCCATTCTGCACACCCTTTACCAGCAGTCGGTGAAGAACAACGCCGAGTTCTTCGTCGAGTATTTCGCCATCGATCTGGTCATCGACGACGAAGGGGTTTGCCGGGGCGTCATCGTCTGGAACCTGGACGACGGGTCGCTGCACTTTTTCCGCAGCCATCTGGTGGTGCTGGCGACCGGCGGCTACGGGCGCTCCTATTTTTCCTGCACCTCGGCCCACACCTGCACCGGTGACGGAAACGCCATGATCGCCCGCGCCGGACTGCCGTTGCAGGACATGGAGTTCGTTCAGTTCCACCCCACCGGCATCTACGGTGCCGGCATGCTGATCACCGAGGGTGCCCGCGGTGAAGGGGGATACCTCACCAATTCCGAGGGCGAGCGCTTCATGGAGCGCTATGCGCCGACGTCCAGGGACCTGGCGTCCCGTGATGTGGTCAGCCGGTGCATGACCATCGAGATGCGCGAAGGCCGCGGCGTCGGCCCGAAGAAGGACCACATGTTCCTGCACCTCGAGCACCTTGGCGCCGACCTGTTGAATTTGCGCCTCCCCGGCATTACCGAGACCTCGAAGATTTTCGCCAATGTGGACGTCGCCAAGGATCCCGTGCCGGTGATCCCGACGGTGCACTACAACATGGGCGGCATTCCGACCAACAATTACGGCGAGGTTCTCCGCCCGACGCCCGAGGATCCCGAAGCCATCGCCCCCGGCCTCATGGCGATCGGGGAATGTGCCTGCGTCTCGGTCCATGGCGCCAATCGCCTGGGCACCAATTCCCTGCTCGACATCATCGTCTTTGGCCGTGCCGCGGCAATCCGCGCCGCTGAATTGATCAAACCGAAAATGCCGCACAAGCCGCTGCCCAAGGACGCGGTCGACCCGGCGGTGAGCCGGCTCGATCGCCTGCGCTACGCCTCGGGTTCGTTGAAGACCAGCGAAATCCGCCTCAACATGCAGAACACCATGCAGGATAACGCCGCCGTGTTCCGGACCCAGGCGGTTCTTGCCGAGGGCTGCCAGAAGATCGCCCAGGTGTCGGCAACCCTTTCCGACATCCAGACCGCCGACCGCTCGATGATCTGGAACTCGGACCTTGCCGAAGCCCTGGAGCTCGAGAACCTGATGGCCTGTTCGACGACGACCATGGTCTCAGCGGAGGCGCGCCAGGAAAGCCGTGGCGCCCATGCCCGCGAGGACTATCCCACCCGGGACGATGTCAACTGGATGAAGCACACCCTTGCCTGGACGGACGAGGCCGGCAAGATCACCCTGACCTACCGCCCGGTGCACACCTACACGCTGACCGACGAGGTTGAATACATCGAGCCCGAGGAACGGGTTTACTAGGCGAAGGCCGTGTTTATTGAGTGAAGGCCCGGTTTATTGAGCGAAGGCCGGGTTTATTGAGCGAAGGCCGGGTTTATTGAGTGAAGGAATGGGCGCCGATGGTTGAATTCGCGCTTCCCGCCAACTCCAAGGTGGTCGAGGGCAAGACCCACAAGGCACCCGACGGCGCCACCAACGTCCGCGTGTTCAAGGTCTACCGGTACGACCCCGACGGCGGCGCCAACCCGCGCCTCGACAGCTACGAGGTCGACATGGACACGTGCGGGCCCATGGTCCTCGACGCCATGATCAAGATAAAGAACGAGATCGACACCACGCTCTCCTTCCGCCGCTCGTGCCGCGAGG
>JAJFIG010000056.1 GCA_021775195.1 Rhodospirillales bacterium
AAACGGATGAATCTCAGTTCGAGAGTATTTGCCGGCATCCTCGCAATGGCCGTCGGCATCACCATCGGAACAAACGGCCCGGCCGCCGCTGCGCGGGCGGCGGAGCTCGACCACGCCCGCCAATACGAAGCCTGCATGGTCCTGGTCCGGCGCAACCCGGAGGAAGCCTTCGGGGAGGCGCTCGCCTGGCGCGACATGGGCGGGGGCGACGCCGCCCGGCACTGCGTCGCGGCGGCCCTGGCGGGCCTGAAACAATTCGCCGAGGCCGGCCGGCGGTTCGAGCGCCTGGCCCAGGAGATCAAGGGCAAGCCGGATTTCTCGGCCCGGCTTCTCGGCCAGGCGGCTCAGGCGTGGCTGCTGGACGACAAGCCGGCACGGGCGGAGGCGGCGCTCACCGCGGCCCTGGAACTGACTCCCGACACACCGGAACTGCTGATCGACCGGGCGGCGGCGCGGGCCGCCATGGCCGAGTACTGGGACGCGGTGGACGACCTGAACCGGGCCATCGAGCTCGATCCGGGACGAGTGGACGCCTTGGTCTTCAGGGCCACTGCCTACCGCTTCCTCGACAGCCTGGAGTTGGCCGAGGCCGATCTGGAAGCGGCCATCGCCCGTGACGGTGATCATGGGGAGGCCCTTCTCGAGCGCGGTATCGTGCGCCGCCTCAAGGGCGACGAGGACGGCGCCCGGCGGAACTGGCTCAGGGTCCTGAGGGTCGCTCCGGGCACGCCGGCGGCGGCCGGGGCGCAACGGAACCTGGAAAAGATGGACGTGAAGGTACGTTAGAAATCCAGGTTGGCGTAATGCCTGGCGGGTGGGGCGCCGGGGATGGCGTCCTCGAGCAGGGATCTGAAGCTGGGCCGGGATTTCACCCGCGCGTACCAGTCCTTGGCGCCTTGATGGGCCTCCCAGGGCACGTCGCCAAGATAATCCACCGCCGACAGGTGGGCGGCGGCGGCGACGTCGGCGAGGGACAGCCGGTCGCCGGCCAGCCAGGTGCGGCGCTCGATCAGGTAGGCGATGTAGTCCAGGTGGGTGTGAATGTTCTCGTATCCGGCACGGATCGCCCCGGAGTCGGGCTCCCCGAGGCCGAGAAAGCGTTTCATCATCTTCTCGCCAACAAGGTTCTCAGTAACCTCGCGGTTGAACTTTCCGTCGAACCAGGCGACGAGGCGCCGGACCTCGGCGCGCTGGCGCGGGTGTTGGCCCAGCAGCGCCGGTTCCGGGTGGATCTCGTCCAGGTATTCGCTGATGGGATCACTGCCGCAGAGGGCGACGCCTTCCGGTTCGACGAGGACCGGAACCTCGCAGGCCGGATTGAGGGCGAGAAATTCCTCGCGCCGTTCCCACACGTTTTCCGCCTTCAGCTCGAAGTCGATCTCCTTTTCGAGAAGAACGAGCCGGACCTTGCGGCAGAAGGGAGAAAGCCAGAGGTGATAGAGCGTCCGCATGGGCAGCTACTTATACCGGAATGGCGGAAGGCGAAACAGGAAAGCGCCGTCCACTTGGCGCAACCGGCCGGCGACGGTATCATGGGACCCTTCACGCCGGACGGGGGGGCACTTCGACCCGACGGTAGCGAGCGCCAGGCATCGGCCCTTGGTCGATGCCGAGGGATTTTGTCGGCCCCGACGGAAGATCGGGCCATAACCAGGGATAACCGCGATGCTGATCCAGCCCATGAAATCCTCGGACGTGCGATCGTCCGAGGTCACCCCGAAATCGATCTACCTCGATCGCCGCCGTTTCCTGCGGACAGCCGCGCTGGCCGGGGTTGGCGCGGCGATGGGGCCGATGGCGGGAGCGGCACTGGCCGGGGCCGGGATGAAACTGCCGGGCCTCGTGAAAAGTTCCCACAGCACGGCGGAGGAACCGACCCCCTACGACAAGGTGACCATTTACAACAATTTTTACGAATTCGGCACCGCCAAGGGCGATCCGGGCAAGTACGCCGGTGGACTCACGACCAAGCCGTGGAGCGTGGCGGTCGAAGGCGAAGTCGCGAAGCCGGCGGTCTACGATGTGGAGGACTTGATCCGGCCGCACACGCTGGAGGAAAGGATCTATCGCCTGCGCTGCGTCGAAACCTGGTCGATGGTTGTTCCCTGGGTCGGCATTTCCCTGGGCGACCTCATCAAGCGCCTGGAACCGACATCGAAGGCCAAATATGTCGCCTTCGAGACCCTGCATGATCCGGAGCAAATGCGCGGCCAGAGCTATCCGGCCCTGCGCTGGCCTTACGACGAGGGCCTGCGCATGGACGAGGCCCTGCACCCCCTGACGATCCTGGCGGTGGGGCTCTACGGGGAAGAAATGCCGAACCAGAACGGCGCCCCCGTCCGCCTGGTCGTGCCGTGGAAATACGGCTTCAAGTGCATCAAGTCCATCGTCCGCATGCGCTTCCAGGAAACCATGCCCGAGACCGCGTGGAGCCGTCAGACGCCCGGCGAGTACGGTTTCTTCGCCAACGTCAATCCGGGCGTCGATCATCCGCGCTGGAGCCAGGCCAAGGAACGGCGCCTCGGCGAATTCCTGAAGCGCAAGACCCTGATGTTCAACGGCTACGCCGACGAGGTCGCTCACCTCTATACGGGCATGGACCTGACCAAGTATTATTGATCAGCCCCTTCAACCCGTCCGGTGGCCCCGATGACCCCAGATCAACGACTCCGCTGGATCGCCAAGCCGCTGGTCTTTACCGCCTGCCTGCTGCCCCTGGCATGGCTGGTATGGCTGACTACCAGCGGCGGGCTGGGGGCCAATCCCATCGAGGCCACCAACCGGTTCCTCGGCGACTGGGCGCTGCGGTTTCTGCTTATCGCCCTGGCGGTGACGCCGCTGAGGATCGTGTCGGGGCGGGCGGCGGTGGTGCGCTTCCGCCGCATGCTGGGGCTTTTCGCCTTTGCCTACGCCGCCCTGCACCTGAGCAGTTACCTGGTCCTCGACCAGTTCTTCGACTGGCCGGCGGTATGGAAGGACATCGTCAAGCGCTGGTACATCACGGTGGGCATGACAACGTTCGCGCTGCTGGTGCCGCTGGCGATCACCTCGACCAAGGGCATGATCAAGCGCCTGGGCGGCCGGCGCTGGCAGATGCTGCACCGGCTGGTCTACGCCGCCGGGATCGGCGCGGTTTTTCATTTCTACATGATGGTCAAGGCGGACGTGCGCGAACCGCTGATCTATGCCGCGATCCTGGCCCTTCTCCTGGGTATCCGGGTGGTGGTCAGACTGCGGCGCAAACCCGGGCGGCCCCGGGCGACGGGCGTTCAGGCAACATAGGTGTGGTGACCCGCCGCCGCGGCGGTCCTACTGGGCCGCATCGGACTCCTTGCCCTTACGGCGTTCCCAGTGAATGTTGATCAGCAGCGCGACGCCGTCGTCGCCGGGCTGGAGCATCTTGCGCCCGCTGCGGGGCAGCGGAATATTGTGCTCGCCGCAATAGCGGATGAGGGCCGCGGCGACCTGATCGCGGCTGAGCTTGACGTCGCTCACATCGGAAGGGCTTTCGGTGGCGTAATTGAGAACGACGCAGGCCTCGGCGTCCTCGGTTATGTCGACGCTGTCGATATTGGTCTCGGGCAAACGCATCTTCGAACGCAGGCAATAGTCGATGACGGCCGCCTGCAGCTCTTCCTCGGCAAACAATATCTTCCGCAGTTCTACGGGCACGCCCGAATACTCCCTTATGCCGCTCCCTTAATGGGCCTGATCCCAGTTGTACCCCAATCCGGTGTCGACCACCAAGGGCACATTCAGGCGGGCCGCCGATTCCATCACCTCGGCGACAACGGACGCGGTCTCATCCACTTCGGCCTCCGGAACCTCGAAAATAAGCTCATCGTGGACCTGTAACAACATCCGGGCGTCCAGCCCGGCGTTTTCCAAGGCGCCGGGCAGGCGGATCATGGCGCGCTTGATGATGTCGGCGGCGCCGCCCTGGATGGGGGCGTTGATGGCGGCCCGTTCGGCGAAGTTGCGCTGCGCCGGGTTCTTGTCGTTGATGCCGCGCAGGTGGCACTTGCGGCCGAACAGGGTGGTGACGAAACCCCGGGCGCGGGCCTCGGCCTTGGTTTGATCCATGTAGTCGCGGATGCCGGGATAGCGTTCGAAATAGGCCTTGATGTAGTCGGCGGCCGCGCTGTTGGCGATGCCGAGCTGGCGCCCCAGGCCGAAGGCGGAAATGCCGTAGATGATGCCGAAGTTGATGGCCTTGGCCTGGCGCCTGACCATGGGGTCCATGCCGTCGATGGGGACGCCGAAGACCTGGGACGCGGTGATGGCGTGGATATCGAGGCCGTCGCGGAAGGCCTGCTTCAGGACCTCGATGTCGGCGACGTGGGCGAGCAGGCGAAGCTCGATCTGCGAATAGTCGGCGGACAGCAGCTTCCAGCCCTTTTCGGCGACGAAGGCCTGGCGGATCTTGCGCCCCTCCTCGGTGCGCACGGGGATGTTCTGGAGATTGGGGTCGCTCGACGAGAGCCGCCCGGTGGAGGCCCCAGACTGGGAATAAGAGGTGTGGACCCGGCCCGTGTCGGGGTTGATCTGCTTGACCAGGGTGTCGGTGTAGGTGCTCTTCAGCTTCGCCAGCTGGCGCCAGCCGAGGACCTTGACCGGCAGTTCGTGGCCCTGGGCCGCAAGGTCGTCGAGCACGGCGGCGCCCGTCGCATAGGCGCCGGTCTTGCCCTTCTTGCCCCCGGGCAACCCCATCTCGTCGAACAGAACCTCGCCCAGCTGCTTGGGCGAGCCGACGTTGAAGTCATGGCCGGCGAGGCCGTGGATCTGGGATTCGAGGTCGCCGAGGCGGACGGTGAAGTCCTGGCTCAGGTCGTTGAGGACGGCGGCGTCGACGCGGATCCCGTTACGCTCCATGTGCTCGAGGACAGGGATCAGCGGACGCTCGATGGATTCGTAGACGCCGACCATGCGCTCGGCGACTAGGCGCGGTTTCAAGACCCGGTGGAGCACGCCCGTGACCTCGGCGTCCTCGGCGGCATAGTCGAGGGCGGTGTCGAGGGGCACCCGGTCGAAGGTGATCCGGCTTTTGCCCGATCCGACAACGTCCTTGTACTTGATGGTGTCGCGGCCGAGGTGAAGCTGGGCGAGTTCGTCCATGCCGTGGCCGTGGAGGCCACCCTCGAGGACGAAGGAGAGGATCATGGTGTCGTCCACCGGCGCCACGGCAATTCCATGGGTGGCAAAGACGTGCATGTCGTACTTGATGTTCTGGCCGACCTTGAGAATGGTCGGGTCCTCGAGCATGG
>JAJFIG010000551.1 GCA_021775195.1 Rhodospirillales bacterium
GAGGGAGCCCTCGAGGCCCCCGAGCATCCGGTCGCGGCGGTCATTGGCGGCGCCAAGATTTCCACCAAGATGGACGTCCTCGGCAATCTGGCGGCAAAGGTCGACATGATGATCATCGGCGGCGCCATGGCCAATACCTTCCTCCATGCCCAGGGCATCGATGTCGGCGCATCCCTGTGCGAACATGACATGGCCGAGGCGGCCCGGGACATCCTGGCCGCCGCATCGGCGGCGAACTGCGAGATTGTCCTTCCCGAGGACGCGGTGGTGGCGCGGGAGTTCAAGGAGGGGGCCGAATTCGAGACCGTTGCCGTCGGCGCGGTTCCCGCCGACGCCATGATCCTCGACGTCGGGCCGGCATCGGCGGCGAGCCTGAACGCCCGTCTCGAGGACTGCCGGACCCTTCTTTGGAACGGCCCGCTCGGCGCTTTCGAGATTTCGCCCTTTGACGCCGGCACCAACGCCGTGGCCCAGGCCGCGGCGCGTCTGACCGGGGACGGGCGGCTGCTCAGCGTCGCCGGCGGCGGCGACACCGTGGCGGCCCTGGCCCGCGCCGGCGTCGGCGAGCGTTTCTCCTATGTTTCGACGGCGGGGGGTGCCTTCCTCGAATGGCTGGAGGGCAAGGTGCTGCCGGGCGTCGCCGTGCTGCGCCAGTAATTTCGGCCGGCTCAGGTCTCGGACGACGGCGGCGGATTGAGGTCGCGCATCGTCGGATTGCCCATCGCCGATTCGTCGGACGTGTCGTGGATGTTGTCGATGAGATCGTCGAGCATGCCGCGCAGGTATTCCGACTGTTCCAGCAGCGCCGTCGTCACCGAGAGCGCTTCGGCCGACGTCGATGCCGCGATGTCCAGGGCGACGACCTTGATCTCGGCGACTGCCTCACCCACGTCCCGGACCGCCTTGGCCGCGTCGTCGGCGGTGTTGCGCAGCGCCTCCATGCGCTGAGCGACATCCTCGCCGGTGCCCGCGTCGGCGGCCTCCGACGACAGCACCACCAGATGCAGATCGGCGTCGTCGCCCGCGCCGTCCCGGGGGCGCGAAACGGCGACCCCCAGGTTCGTCTGTTCGCGGACGGCGCCAAGCAGCGTCACCAGACTGGCGATCCGTGTCTCGGCGGCCACCAGACCCCGGATCAGGGCGCCCGCCCGCTCCGCCTCGAAGGCCGCCGTCGAAACGTTCTGGCTCGACCGTGCCACCTGCCTGCTGACCGAGGAAATGGGGCCGGACAGGGTTTTGCCGGAAGGTCCGGCGGGTTCCGTCAGGGCCGTCGATCCGGCGAAACCGCCGTGGGGGACAAGTTGTCCCTTTGTCGCCGTGCCGGCTCCCGTTTCATCGGGCCCGGCGGCGGGTTGAGGTTTCGATTCCAATGCGCCCTTAATGTGTCCCAGTTCGCCGTGCAGATGGGAAATCTCCGCCAGATGGGCCTTGTA
This sequence comes from Rhodospirillales bacterium, assembly GCA_021775195.1. GTDB lineage: Bacteria > Pseudomonadota > Alphaproteobacteria > Rhodospirillales > 2-02-FULL-58-16 > JAJFIG01. The sequence continues at coordinate 1,434 of JAJFIG010000551.1, forward strand.
CAGGGCCAGCGCGCGGGCCAGTTTGCCCACTTCGTCGGTGTTGCCCAGCGCCGGGATCTCGATGTCGCCGTCGTCGTCGTCGTCGAGCAGCGCCTCCGACGCCTCGGCCAGGGCGCTGACCGGGGCCGTGACGCTCCGCATGAGGGCGAATCCCAGCAGCGTCAACACGGTGATCGCCATGACCACGCCCAGCGGCACCACCAGCCGGACCAGGGCCCGGGCCTCCCGTTGCTCCTTGAACGCGACGGCGACCGTATCCTGGGCGAAGGTCGCCAGGTTTTCGATGCTGGGAACCACGTAGGCGAAGAGTTCGTCCAGGCGCCCGGTGCTTTTATCCTGGCCGATCCGGGCTCTTGCGAACGCCGTCAGATTGGTCTGGTAGATGGCCATCAGGTCGCCGACGCGCGTCCGTTGCCGGCCGGGCAATGTCGCCGTGGCCAACACCTTGCTGAATTCCTTCGACAGCCTGTCGATCTGGGTCAGGTCCTGTTTGGCGGCGTTCAGAATGAAGGCTGCCTCGTGCTTGCGGATGATGGCGGCCATGTAGCGCAGCCCCGCCAGGTCGGTCTTTGACAGAGCCAGTTCCAGGTTCTGCCCGGCGACGTGCATCCGGTTCGCGAGGCCCGACGTTGCCGGAGACCCGATGGCGTTGCGGGTATCGACGACGTTGCGAAAGGCTCCCGCGTGCTGGCCAAGGCCGTCGCTGATCGTCGTGATGTGTTCGCGGATCAAGCTGGTTTCGGGCCGCGAATAGAGGGAGCTCAGCAGGGCCGACACCGAGGTGACCTTCCGCTCGTAGCCTTCCAGGGATTGATTGCCGGGCCTGAGCAGGACGTTCTTGGTCTCGCCGCGTATTTGCCAGATCATTCGCTCGACCCGGCCGGCGAGTTCCGCCGTTTCCTGCGCCGCCGCCACCTTGTTGGTGGCCGCCGACAGTTTCATGTCGGCATAGAGGAATACCGATCCGGTGAGGATGAGGGCGCCCAGTCCGAAAAGCAGAAACAGCGCCACCCGCGTGGACAATCGCATGGTGCCCATGAAGGTTCGGTCCCTGTCTTCGGTGGCAATGGTTTCGGAAAACACCTTGTAGAGATCCTGGCCGCCTTCCATGGCTTGCCCCTGCAGCCCGCGAGAGGCCGCATTATACTGGGAATTACCACCGTATGTGGATAAAGAGTCCGGTGCTGGAATGCCTTAAGCAAGAGGAGTTTGTACGGCCATTGACCCTATTTGCCCTCTCGGTTAGCGTGATTGCATCAAAAACCATGAGCTCCATTTACGCGGAATTTGGCGGAAATCGGGGCATCAACCTTCGGCCCATCCGCTGCTTTCATCTGTTGCGCGGGGTCGACGACAGACAGGCTTTCTTCGGGAGGAAAAGACCAATGAAGAAGTTTTGCGTGAATCGAAGTCTCGGATTTATCGGCGCGGTGCTCGTTGCCGCGGCATTGGTAATGCCGTTCCAGGCCCGGGCCCTGGAAGACAAGCTGATCATCGTCACGTCCTATCCGCCGGACACAACGGTGACCATCAAGAAGGCGTTCGAGAAAGTACACCCCGGCATCACGGTGGAGATGCTGAAGAAGAAAACCACCGCCGGCATCAAGTATCTTCAGGAAACCGCCGCCAAGAACACGTCCGACATGTTCTGGGCCTCGGCCCCCGATGCCTTCGAGGTCCTCAAGGGCGACGACCTCCTGCAGAAGTACACCGTCAAGGTCACGGGCATCCCGGCCAAGGTCGGCGCCTTTCCCATCAACGATCCGGACGGCTACTACAAGGGCTTCGCCGCCTCCGGCTACGGCATCATGTGGAACACCCGGTACCTGAAGGCGAAGAAACTGCCGGTGCCCGGTGAATGGATTGATCTCGTGAAGCCGATTTATCACGGCCATGTCGGCATGAGCGCGCCGTCCCGGTCCGGCACCACCCACCTGACCGTGGAAACCCTTCTTCAGGGCGAAGGCTGGGAACAGGGCTGGTCCATGTGGAAAGACATCGCCGGCAACTTCAAGACCGTCACCGAACGCAGCTTCGGCGTTCCCGACGGGGTGAATTCGGGCCAGTTCGGCATCGGCATCGTGATCGATTTCTTCGGCCTGTCGTCGAAGGCGTCGGGCTTCCCGGTTGACTTCGTCTATCCGACGGTCACCACCCTGGTGCCCGCCAACTTCGCCATCGTCAAGAACGCCCCCCATCCCAAGGCGGCGGCCGCGTTCATCGAGTTCCTGCTGTCGCCGGCCGGTCAGGAGGTTCTCCTGGATCCGAAGATCCGGCGCCTGCCGGTCAACCCGGCGACCTACGCCAAGGCGCCCGCGGGCTTCCCCAATCCGTTCAAGGACAAGTCCATCGGTGCCGCGGTCAAGTTCGACCTCCAACTGTCCAAGAGCCGCTACAACGTCGTCAATTCCCTCTTCGACGTGATGATCACCTATAGGCTCGCGGATCTGAGGGAGGCTGTCGGCGCCATCCAGGCGGCGGAAGCCAAGCTCAAGGGCAAGTCCAACGCCGAGGCCGCCGGCCTGATCAAGGAGGCCCGCGCGCTTGTCGCCGCCATGCCCATCAGTGCCGCCAAGGCGAGCGAGAAGGACTTCAACAAGATCTTCAAGAAAAAGCGCAAGAAGGCGACGACCAAGGTTACCGGCCGCCAGGCCGAGGTCGAGCGCGAGTGGGATGCCAAGGTGACGGCCAATTACGCCAAGGCCAAGGCGTTGGCTGAAAAAGCCGCGTCCATGCTCTAAGTCCCGATACCGGAAGGAACCCGGCGCATTTTCGTGCCGGGTTCCCTTCGTTTCCTGGCGATTTTTTAGTCGTATTCGGAAGGGTCGTTGGCCTTGAAATCCTTTTTGCGCAGCCAGTGGGGGCCGGGCGCCGTCGCCCTTTTGTTGGCCCTGTTCCTGTTCATATTTCTTGTCGTGCCCGTGCTCAGGGTCATCTACGTCGCATTCCAGGACCCCAACACCGGCGCCCTGACCCTGGTCAATTTCGCCGATTTCTTTCGTTCGTCCCTGTTTCAGGAATCGTCCATCAACTCCATCTACGTCGCCGTCATGGCGGTTATCCTGGCTTCGTTCTTCTCGTTGCCCCTGGCCTATTTCACCACCCGCTTCAACTTCGGCGGCGCCATCCTTATTCAGACCCTCGGCATCGTTCCGCTGATCATGCCGCCCTTCGTCGGCGCCGTCGCCATGCTCCTTCTGTTCGGGGAAAACGGTTCGGTCAACCTGTTGTTGGACGAATGGTTCGGTTTCACCATCCCCTTCATGGAGGGCCTGAACGGGGTCATCCTGGTGGAGAGCGTCCATTACTTCCCGTTCATCCTCATCAACCTGTCGGCGGCCCTCAACAATATCGACCGCGCCATGGAGGAGTCGGCCCAGAACCTGGGCGCCAGCGGCATTCGGCTGTTTCGCCGTATCGTCTTCCCGCTGGCCATGCCCGGCTACGTCGCCGGAGCCTCGCTGGTATTCCTGAAGGTCTTCGACGACCTCGGCACGCCATTGCTGCTCAACGTCAACAACATGCTGGCGCCCCAGGCGTACCTGCGGATTTCCTCCATCGGCATCGCCGACCCCATGGGTTACGTGATCTCGGTGATCCTGGTCGCGTTTTCGCTGTTCTCCCTCTGGGTGGCGTTCCTGGCCCTCAAGGGCAAGGACTACGCCACCGTGCAGAAAGGCGGCGGCGGCCTGATGAAGCGGGACCTGCGCACCTGGGAGAAGATCGGCTGCTACGCCGTGGTCCTGCTGGTTCTGGGGTTGGTGCTGTCGCCTCATATCGGTCTCGCCCTTTTGTCCTTCGGCACCGTCTGGTCGTTCAGCGTCCTGCCCGACGCCTTCACCGTCGACCACTATTTCAGGGTCTTTTCGACCTCGTCCCAGTACATCAACAACACCCTGCTCTACGCCGGGCTCGCCGCCGCTATCGACGTCGTGCTGGCGACCGCCATCGCCTATATCGTCTGGCGCACCAAACTGGTGGCGCGCAAATGGCTGGATTACGTGGCCATGGGCGCCGTGGCCATTCCCGGCGTCGTTCTCGGCATCGGGTATCTGCGTACCTTCCATGCCTTCGACGTTCCCATCATCGACAAGCCCCTCGCCACCTGGTGGGTCATCATCGTCATCGCCCTCGCCGTGCGCCGGCTGCCCTATGCGCTTCGCGCCTGTGTCGCCGCGCTGCAGCAGATCAGCGTCATGCTCGAGGAAGCGGCGGAGAACATTGGCGCCACCAAGGCACGGACCGTGCGCCGCATTGTCGTGCCCCTCATGTCCGGCGGCATCGTCGCCGGTTTCGTCACCAGCTTCGCGACGGCGTCGGTGGAGCTGTCGGCGACCATCATGCTGGTGTCGGCGGAGGCCGACGCGCCCCTGGCCTACGGCATTTACGAATTCATGCAGTCGGCGGCGGGTCGGGGACCGGGAGCCGCCTTGGGGATCATCGCCGTCGTCATCGTCGGCGCCGCCACCTACGTCTCCCACCGCGTGATCGAGCGGGGCGAACGCAAGCGGTCGGCCGAAGTGGCCTTGCCGGCAGGAGTCTGAACCATGACCGAACAAGCGAGCCGGGTAACCGGCGTCATCATCGAGGACCTGAACATATCCTTTGGCAGCACCCAGGTCCTGAAGGGCATCAACCTGACCATCGAGCCCGGCGAATTCTTCACCTTCCTGGGTCCGTCGGGCTCCGGGAAGTCGACCCTGCTGCGCTCCATCGCCGGCTTCGGACCGACGCCGTCGGGCCGGATCCTGCTTGGCG
>JAJFIG010000552.1 GCA_021775195.1 Rhodospirillales bacterium
CGTCTCGACGGCTTCGTCGGTCAGCGTGTCCGGGCCCTTCATGAAGCCGATCAGGCGCAGGTGCTCCTCGATGACGCTGCCGATGGCGGCGAGCAGGGAGGGGACGTAGCGCCCGGCAACCCATTGCCCGCCCCGGGGATCGAACACCGCCTTCAGCTCCTCGACGACGAAGGAGATGTCGCCGCCGCGTCTAAACACCGCCGAGATCATCCGCGTCAGGGCCACCATCCAGGCGTAGTGCTCGACGCTCTTGGTGTTGATGAATATCTCGAAGGGGCGCACCCGGCCGGTGTCGTCGATGATGTCGTTGATGGTGATGTACATGGCGTGTTCGGATTCCGGCCACTGGATCTTGTAGGTCTTGCCCCCCAGTTCCCCGGGCCGGTTCAGGGGCTGGGTCATGTGCACCACCTTGCCGGCGAGGCTGTCCTCGGCCGGCTTGGTCTCGGCCTTGGCCCGGGCCTTCTCGAAGTGCAGCTCGAGCTGGCCGGGATCGCGCTTGTCCTTTTTGACCTCGAGCACGGCACCGGTGATGTCGTTGGGGCGGTAGGTGGTGCAGCCCTTGCAGCCCAGGTCGTAGGCCTGGGTGTAGATGTCCTTGAAGTCCTCGAAGGAGATCTCTTCCGGGCAGTTGATGGTCTTGGAAATGGAGCTGTCGATGTATTTCTGCACCGCGGCCTGCATGACCAGGTGGTCGGTGGGGCTGAGGCCCTGGGCATCGACGAACTGGGGCGGCAGGGATGCCGTCTCGCCGTGCAGGCGCCGGAACAGGCGGTAGGCGTAATCGCTGACCTCTTCTTCCCGCCGGCTGCCGTCGGCGCCCAGCACCTGGCGGGTGTAGCGGAAGCTGAACACCGGCTCCAGGCCCGAGGACACGTTGTCGGCGAACAGCGAGATCGTTCCCGTCGGCGCCACCGAGGTCAGCAGCGCGTTGCGGATGCCGTGGCTGGCGATGGCCCGGCGCACGTCCTCGTCGAGCCCGGCGACGGTTTCCCCGGCCAGGTACTTCTCCCGGTCGAACAGCGGGAAGGCGCCCTTCTCCGCCGCCAGCCCCGCCGAAGTCAGGTAGGCGGTGCGCTGGATCGCCTTCATCCAGGTTTCGGTCAGGCGCACCGCCTCGCGCCCGCCGTAGCGCGCCCCGCACAGGATCAGAGCGTCGGCGAGGCCGGTGATGCCGAGGCCGATGCGGCGCTTGTTCCGGGCTTCCTCGCGCTGCTGGGCGAGCGGGAAATTGGAAACCTCGATGACGTTGTCCATCATCCGCACCGCCGTCGCCGTCAGCCGCTCCAGGGCCCCCAGGTCGAGGGCAGCGGCCCTGGTGAAGGGATCGTCGATGAGCCGCGCCAGGTTGATCGAACCCAGCAGGCAGGCCCCGTAGGCCGGCAATGGTTGCTCGCCGCAGGGATTGGTCGCGTGGATTTCCTCGGCGTAATAGAGCGGGTTGAGGCGGTTGATGCGGTCGATGAAGATGACCCCCGGCTCGGCGTAGGCGTAGGTCGCCCGCATGATCTTGTCCCACAGGTCGCGCGCCGCGACGCTCTTCACCGTCGTGCCCTCGAACTGCAGCTCCCAGGACCCGTCCTCCTTCACCGCCTGCATGAAGGCGTCGGTGACCAGGACCGAGAGGTTGAACATGCGCAGCCGCCCGGCCTCCCGCTTGGCCTCGATGAAGGCCTCGATATCGGGGTGGTCGCAGCGCATCGCCGCCATCATCGCCCCGCGTCTGGACCCGGCGCTCATGATGGTCCGGCACATGGCGTCCCAGACGTCCATGAACGACAGCGGCCCCGAGGCGTCGGCGCCGACACCCTTGACCGGCGCCCCCTTGTGGCGAAGGGTCGAGAAGTCGTAGCCGATGCCGCCGCCCTGCTGCATGGTCAGGGCGGCTTCCTTGAGGTTCTCGAAAATCCCCGTCATGTCGTCGGGGACGTCGCCCATGACGAAGCAATTGAAAAGTGTGACGTTGCGTCCCGACCCGGCCCCGGAAATGATCCGTCCAGCGGGCAGGAAGCGGAAGTCCTCCATGGCCTCGGCGAACCGCGGTTCCCAGGCCGCCGGGTCCGCTTCCGGCTCCGCCAGGGCGGCGGCCACCCGGCGCCAGGTATCGGCCATGGTTTTGTCCACAGGCCGGCCGTCCGCCGCCTTCAGGCGGTACTTCATGTCCCAGATCTGTTGGGAGATGGATGCGACCGGTGACATCAGGACCTCCGATGCTTTCCGGCGGCGGCGCGAAAGCCCGGAACAGGCCGCCGGAAATTTCCGGAAAACGGTGTTAACGCATTATAATTCAAAGAGTTTACAACCCGCCGACTGTACTCGCCGGCACCTTCGTCGTCAACAAAAAATGTTCCCGTTATGTTTCCACGGACTTTTCCCCGACCGGGTTTCGGCAGATTCCCTTGCCGGTCATGAGCTTACGCCGGTTCTGCCCCTAATTCATTGGCTTCCGGCGGATTTTTTCCACAATTTTGTCCCCAATGCCCGCTTCGGTCATGACCTGCATCATGGGAAAGGGCGGCAGCCGCCGACGCCGCCTCACGACCGCTTGGCCGTATCGGGAATAGCCGCGTAGGCCTCTTCGCACAAGCGCTCCGTGGCACCCTCGATGCGTGCTTCGAGCTCGGCCAGGAAGGCGCGTCGGTCCAGGTTCTCCGGCATCGGCGGCAGGAATTCGACGACGATCCTGCCCGCCTGCTTGTTGAAACTGCGCCGGGGCCAGAAAACGCCCGAGTTCACTGCCACCGGCACCACCGGCGCCCCGGTGCTCGTGTACAGCGCCGCCACCCCGGGATGATAGGCGCGCCGTGTTCCCGGCGCCATCCGCGTACCCTCGGGAAAGATGATCACCGCCCGTTCGCCCTTCAGCGCCTCGCCGGTCTTGCGCAGCAGCACCTTCAACGCCGACGCCCCCGCCTTGCGGTCGACGGCGATCATTTTCACCTTGCGCAGGTACCAGCCGTAAAGGGGAACCGACAGCAGTTCCTTCTTGAGCACGTACGCCGGGTCATCGACCATGAGATAGAAGAACCCCGTATCCCAGGCCGACTGATGCTTGCTGGCGAGGATGACACCACCCCGTGGCAGGTTCTCCCGGCCCCGGACCTCGCAGGTCAGGTTCAGGAAGACCCGCATCATCCACATGACGCACCGCATCCACGACTGGAAGGCCTTTTGCATCAGCCGCCGCGGAAACGGCAGCAGCACCCAGACAGCGAGGATGACCGAGATCAGGGAGCCGAAGAAAGCGATGTTGAAGATCAGCGAACGCAGGGCAATCATGGCATCACTTGGGCATCACTTGAGGATTTTTCTGCCGGCGAGCACGCGGTCCCGCATGTGGCGGGTCCAGGCCAGCAGCAGCTTGTTGTATTCGCCGACGATGAGGCTGGCGGTTCCCGGCCAGGCCCACCATTTGTCCCACTTGACGTTCTTCGGGAACACGGGATGGGCGATGAACACCTCGTCGGGCATGGCGTGGCGGAATTCCATCATGCTCCGGGGCATGTGGTAGTTGGAGGTCACCAGGCGCAGGCTCTTGAAGCCGTTGTCCGCCATCCAGGCGGCGGTCTCGGCGGCGTTCCCGGCCGTGTTGCCGGCACTGTGGCCGAGGTCGACGCAGCAGCGCAATTCCTCCGGCGCCCGTTGCGACATTTCCAGGAGTTTGTTTACGTCCACGCCCTGGTAGACGC
>JAJFIG010000553.1 GCA_021775195.1 Rhodospirillales bacterium
CGAGCGCATCCGCGAGGGCACGGTGACGCTGCTCGACGTCCGCCCCGAGGACGAGTTCCGCATGGCCCATATCCCCGGCGCCATCAACATCCCCCTTGAGGATATCGAGCACCGCCTGGGCGAGCTCCCTTCCGACCGCGAGGTCATCGCCTATTGCCGCGGCCCCTACTGCGTCTTTTCCTACGAGGCAGTGGCGGCCCTCAGGGACCAGGGCTACCGGGCCCGCCGCATGGCCGACGGCTATCCCGAATGGAAGGCCGCCGGCCACCCCGTGGAAACGGCGACCGACGGCTAGGGTTGCTTCGGCCCGTCGATCGGCCGGTCGCCGGTCCAGTCGTATGAGCCGCGATCCCGTTCATCGACCGCCTGTTTCCAGCCCACGGTCTCGGCCCGGTTCTTGAAATTGAGACCTTCCGGCGAGTGTCGGGCGATTCCGTCGAGCAGGGTGGCAAGGCGTTGGGTGTTGGCGAGGCCCATCGCCTCGATGGCCTGATTGATCACCATCTTCTGCATCATCAGCTGGTTGACGGGAACCGACGCCATGCGCTCGGCAAGTGCTTCGACCTCGGCGTCCAGCGCTTCCGCTGGAACCGCCTTCAGCACCAGCCCCAGGCGTTCCGCCTCGGCGCCGTCGATCTTGTCACCGGTGAACAGCATGCGTTTGGCCTTTTCCGGCCCCAGCCGGTAGACCCACATCGCCGTCGTCGGGCATCCCCAGACCCGCGACGGCATGTAACCGATCTTCGCATCCTCGGCCATGACGATCATGTCGGCGCAAAGGGCGATGTCCGATCCGCCGGCGACGGCATGGCCGTGGACCTTGCAGATCACCGGTTTGTGGGAGCGCCACAGCGACAGGATGTGATCGGTGTTGACGGACATGAAGGCGAAGTCCTTCATCGCATCCCAGGGCATGTCCTGGGTCACCTGCCCGCTCCCCTCGCCCTCGGCGTAGAAGGTCAGATCGTAACCGGCGCAGAAGGCGGGACCGTTTCCCGCCAGCACGATCACATGAATGCCGGTATCCGAATTGGCGGCGGCGACCGCCTGCGACAGGAGCGCCGGAACCTCGTCGTCGATGGCGTTCAGGACCTCCGGCCGGTTGAGCGTGATCCGGCCGATCCGCCCGGTTTTTTCAAAAAGTACTTTCGCCATTCGGGATATCTCCTCGGGTTTTGGCTGAAGCTCGGAGCGCCATTCAGCTTATCGAAGCCGGTTGACTGGGACAGCCCCACATATTTTCGCCGGTTTCCCATTCCGGACGCGGCCGAATCCGGGAATTCATCAAGAGTGTCGGGATTCTTTACAGTTTGGTGCTGGGGTTCGGTCCCTTAGCAGACTGATTTTTAACGAGATTCGGCCGCCTGCCTAATATGTCATGCAATCAGGGGTTTCTCGTGTCGGAATCCCTTACACCGGCTCAAAAATCGGTCAAGTCGACTTAACCACCTGCCAAATAATACGAAATCACGCTCGTGGCGGCGGCGCGTTTGAAAACCCTTCGGCAGGGGGTGTCGGAATTCTTTACATATTGGAATTAAACCAATTCCAAATAATTGTTCAACTCTTTGAAAAAATTGAACATCGTGTCTTGGCATAGAAATTGCAAGTTGAACAGTAGCCGGGCGTGCCGGCGGCAACCGGCCCGGAAAGGATCAGCGCCCGACGAAAATCGACTGGCTGGGTATGGAGGAGACGCGGCGATGAAAGTGTTAGGACAGGGTCTGGCGAAAATAGCGGTTTACGCGGCGCTGGGCTGGGTTGTTGCGACCCCGGCTTGGGCCGGGTTCGTCACCGGCGACCTGTTCATCTCGTCGTCTCGAACCGACCAGGTGCGTATCTACGATTCCACGACGCTGGCCTTCAAGTCATTCTTCACCCATGCCGAATTCGGCATCCCTGTCTCCTCGTCGTTCGCGGCTGGGCCCAATGGCATGGCCTTCAACGCCAGCGGCAATCTGGTGGTCGCGGCCCGCAACAATTTCGTCGAATTCAGCTCGCCCGGCATCCAGGTCGGGGGGCTTCATGCCAAGCAGACCGCCGAAGCGACCGAGACGCTGCTCTTCGACCGGCTCGGCAATCTCTACACCACGACCTCGACCGGGGGCACTAATCGGCTCAACCAGTACGGTTCGAATTTTGCGTTCAAACAGACCATAGCGCTGCCACCAGGTGCGGGGCAGCTTACCGGCATCACCTTCGACGACAAGGACCGGTTGTTCGTGGCCAGCCAGAGCGGCGCCAGTATCCATGTCTTGCAGGCCGATGCGACCTTCACCGCATTCACGCACACCCATTCCATTGCCAGCGCCAATGCGGGCAACCTGGAAGGTCTGCAAATCAACCAGAACGGCGAACTGATTGCCGCCGGCGGGAACATCACCCGCTACGACCCCGATTCGGGCTTTGTCTTCGGCAGCTTCGATGCCGTTCCGGATAATGACGTGTTTCCCGTGCCGCTGACGGTTGACAATCTCGGGCGCATTTTCACCGCCGATTACGAAAACGGAAGCGGCACGGCCCCGGCCGACATCTTCCGTTTCACGCCAGACGGGTCGTCCTTTATCACCGTCAACGATTCGGCCCTGTTCGGCCCCTTCGGCCTGGCCATCGCCGGCACGGTCCTGCCTGGTGGCCCTCCCGGCCCTGGTGGGGTGGGCATTCCCGAACCCGGCACCCTGGCGTTGTTCGCCGTCGGCCTTATCGGGCTCGGAACAATAAGGCGCCGCCGGCAAAACAACTGAACGGCAAAAATACCAGGGAGGCCGGAACGGCGGTTCTTCGGAGCCGCCGTTTCCTTGTCCGTTCGAACCTTGCAAAATGGGTATAGTCTTGTCATCGACCACCGTCGAACACCCGGCGTCAATAACAGGGTTTGGTCGTTACCCACGGTCCGGTAGGAGGCTTCGATGGTACGGTTGAGCGTGATCCGGCCAATCCGCCCTGTTTTTTCAAAGAGCACTTTCGGCATTCTGGATATCTCTTCGGGTTCGTGGCTGATGCTCGGAGCACCACTCAACTTACCGAAACCGGATGTCCGGGACAGCCCCATTCAACAGGAGTGTCGGGATTCTTTACAGTTCGGTGCCGAGGTTCCGATCCCATAGAACTCTGATTTTAAACGGAATTCAATCACATGCATAATATGTTATGCAATCAAGGGTTTTGAGTGTCGGGATTTCTTACACCCAATGAATTTGGAATGAAGAACAGTTAACTCATTGAAATTAAAATATAATCAATATCGAGCGCACCCATGCCCCGACCCGGCGGGGCCGTCGGGTGTCGGAATTCTTTACAATCTGGAATTTAAATAACTCCAAACAAGTCAGCAAACTACTAAAGGATCAATACCCATGTTTTTGGTATGGTTTTTGCATGGATACGATAGGCCGGCATTCGCCGGAGCGGGTGAAAGGGGCGCATATGATGAAAAGATCCTGGACCAGGGCGACCCTGGCGGCGACGGTAGTTCTGTTGATGCCGGTAGCCTCTGCCCACGCGGTTTTCCTGGAGTTTGATGAATACGATCCCATCGGGGTCACGATGGAACTGACCGGCCCCTTCGGCGTCACCGAGGCCGTCAACCTCACCGGCGATCTGACGTTCGTCGTGACCTTCCCAACGACGGAGGGGAGCGCCAGCGACAGCGACGGCGACGGCCGCGACCAGGTGCCGACGGAAATGCTGGCCCTGAGCCTCACCGGAAACAGCAGCATGGGGCTGGTCGCCGTCAATCTGAACCCGGGCATGGCGTCCATGGGATCAATCGAGGAGCAGACCGACTTCAATACGGGCCTGCTGGACGTCTTTCCGTTCTTCGTGCCCCCCGGGTCACCGCCGGGG
>JAJFIG010000554.1 GCA_021775195.1 Rhodospirillales bacterium
GCTGTAGAGGGACTGGTTCTGGTTGATGGGCAGGATCTGCCCGTCGCACAGGGCCCAACCCCGAGGCGCGAAGTTGAAGCCGAATATTCTGATTTCGGCGAGGAACGGTTCTGACACTTTGACCTCCCCTGGTTAAAGTCGGCGCGGTTTTTCCGCACCACCCACGCGCGACCAAACGCACATGCGCGGCGGCATACCACAAGGGGTCAACGATCTCTGGTTAATCGGATTTATGCACGCACACCGGTGGCGTAAAAATTCGCCACCGATTGCATCCTACCCCTATCATCACAGCCAGATACCCCTATCTGTACTGGGTTCGTTGTCCCCACGACAATGATACGCGTTTCTGTTACCGAATCCATGCCAAAACCGACTCGCATTTGGCGAGTGATCACCGCCACGGGCAGGCACGTTGTGGCTGAACACGCGGTGATTGTGTGGATAACTTTTTCGCCGTGGACGGATTCAATTGTTTTGTCAAGGGACTAGCAAGGAATCCCTTCCTGTTTCTAGGGTTGAAACCCATGAACGAAATTTTTTTCCATATTGTTCGGTGGCAATTGGAGGAAGAAAAAATTGCTTGCGCGGCGCCGAATCACAGCGGCTAGTATTTGAGGCGCCGGCCCATTCTGGGAACGACCGGAATCGGAAAACGGTGAAATGCCCATGGATTTCGACAACGCCGAACTGACCGAAAACGACCACCCGGCCTTGATGTATCAGGCCATGCTCGCCGACGAGGTGCGCATGGAGCGCTATGCCCGCGCCATCGCGCAGGTGGTCCGCCCGGGCGACGTCGTTGCCGACCTCGGAACGGGTCTGGGCGTGCTCGCCCTGATGGCCGCCAGGGCCGGGGCGAAACGGGTTTTTGCCATCGACAGCCGGCCGGGCGCGCTGTGGGTCGCGGAGCGCCTCGTCGCCGCTAACGAGGGCGGCGAGCGCGTTGAACTGGTCGAAGGCAACGTCCGCGAGGTGACGCTCGACGAACCCGTCGACGTCATCGTCAACGAGCTCATCGGCAATTTCGGGACCGACGAGGGCATCCACGAATCGGTGCGCATGTTCGCCCGCAACAACCTCAAGCCCGACGGCCGCATCCTGCCCGAATCCCTCAGGACCTACCTGGTGCCGGCCGAGTACGACCGGGAATTCCGTGGCATCTGGCGCCAGGACAATGCCGGGCTGGACCTGCGTCCGGCCATCGCCATTCCGTGCAAGCCCGAGCCCGTGATGCATTCCCTCAGGCGCCGTCCCAAGGAACTGGCGCCGGCTTTTTGCCTGGAAGACATCACCTTCAGCGCCCGCATGGAGCGGCGCGCCATGACCGTCGATTTCCAGTTCGAGATCGACAAGCCGGGCACCCTGCAGGGCTTCGTCGGCTACTTCGACGCCACCCTGGCCGAGGGCATCACCATCGACAACTACCCCTGCTATCCGACCTGTCACTGGGAGAACTGGAACTGGCCGGTGAGCCCGCCCGTGGAGGTGGAGCCCGGCCAGGTCATCGATGTCACCATGCTGACCAAGACCGACATGTTCGCCCAGGGATGGGTCGTCCGCTGGCGGACCGCATGAGCTGGCGGGGCAGGGGGCGATGCTGAACATCCGCCGCACCACGGTCCCCGGCGTCACCTTGCGCCCCACCCAGACCGACGACGAGGCGTTCCTCTATCGGGTCTACGCCGGCACCCGGGCCGACGAGATGGCCCTGCTCGATTGGAGCGAGGCCGAGACGGAAGACTTCCTGCGCATGCAGTTCAAGGCCCAGCACACGTTCTATCACGATCAGTTCGGCGGCGCCCTTTTCGACGTCGTTGCCCTCGAGGGCGAACCCGTCGGCCGCCTTTACGTCGACCGCCGCGAGAGCGAAATCCGCGTCATCGACATCGCCCTGCTGCCCGAATTCCGGAACCGGGGTATCGGCGGTGCCTTGATGCGGGACCTGCTGGACGAAGGGGCGGAAACCGGCAAGCCCGTAACCATCCACGTCGAGGCCAGCAATCCGGCCATGGGGCTATACCAGCGCCTCGGCTTCGTTCACGTCGCCGACGAAAGCGTTTACAGGCTCATGGAATGGAGGCCGCCGGCTAACGGCGAAGGGTAAGGCTAGGTGAAGACCGCTTCGTAGCGCATGCCGTCGTCATCCGGGCCGATGGGGACCAGGAAGAGTTCCATCGTTCCCATCCCCACGTGCTCCAGCGCATACACCTGCTGCTCCAGCACCGGCTCCATCGGCCCGCGGAAGAGCAGGGCGAACGGTTGCCGCTCGACGTGATCCGGCGAATCCGACTTGATGGCGTCGGCCTCGATCAGCTCCAGGTCCATGGTCCCGTCGTCGAGGGCCGCCTGGAAGGTCTGATTGAGGTGCTCGGCGAACTGGTCCCGTGTCAGGTCCTTGATCATCTTCCGATAACCCGTCTGTTGGTTGGGTACGAAACGTCGGCGTCCTTGGCCCCACGCTTGTTACCCAAAAACTTCTGGGCCGGCAACCGCCCATGTGGTTCTCAGGTTTTCCCTCCGTTCCCGAGCCCCGCCATGCCCGGCGGGCTTGAGTGTAAAGAATTCCGACAGTTTTGAAGCCGCTTCTCGCGGGTGCCCGAATGAATCTGAAATCTGAGAAAAAACCAAAATATTCCAATGGACTGAAAACCATTTAGCAATCCTCACGCGAGGTGCGGTCCTGTGGATAAGTTGCCGATTCGGTGTCTTGGGCACTGCCGCGGGGCGCCGAGTGTCAGGATTCTTTACACTGGGTGGAAAAGACCAAAATTCTGATAACCAATTGAAAAAACAATACAAATCATTTCGAAAGCGGAAATCGGTCCATTTCCGGCGTCCGAAAAGTGTCGGAATTCTTTACAGTTTTCGCTCTCCCCACCGTCGCTTCGTCGCAAGGCTGCATGGTAATCGTTTGAGACAAAAAGATTATTTTTCAATGGCATGAAAATTGCATGATTTGCAATCGTTAGGGTGCCGCGTTTTTCGCGGCTAATGGGGACAAAAAAGAATAGGGGACTTTTGGGGATGAATCCGTCCAAAACGCATGCCCGCGTGTTGGTCCAGGCCGCCCTGTTGGCGGGACTGGGCGTTTTTTTCGTGTCGCCGGCGACCGCGGCGGTCGTCGACAAGGTCATGGTCGGGACGTGGTCGTCGGCGCCGACCGCGACGCCCAATCCGGGAATGCTGGCGCAGGGCGGCAAGTACGTCATCAAGTCCACCCATGACACCAACACGATCGTACCGGTAGGGGCGGGACGTGGATTCCTGAATCCGGCATTTATCGCTCCCTTGAACGCTCCCGGCAATTCCTTCGATGTGTTCATACCCATGCAGGGCTTCGGGACCGTCGAATCCCAGACTGAAACGGACCATTTTCCGATCGGGTTTGCCCCGACCGCGGAGATCCAGTTCTTCGATCCCGCCGGCAACCAGTTCCGGGGCTACGAGTTCGAGAGCCAGTTTCTCTCCGGCAACCTCGTCTACGAGGAATTCACGGCCGACGTGAACCTTGGGGCGGACATCGTCACCAACCGCAGCAGCCAGATCCTGAACGGCAATGCCGGTTTCGGACTGAACCTTACCTCGACCACCGGCGACGTCCTCTCGGACAGTAACGCGCCCGCGGGAGGCCAGAATAAACCCGGTGTCTTCCTGTCCGAAGCCGTGCCCGTTGTTGCCGACGCCGGCACCGATCTGGCGTATAGCGCCGGTTCCCTGAGCGTGACCACGGACGCAGCGACGAAAATCGTCACTCCGCCCGTCGATCCCATCAACCCCGGCGACGTTCGCACGGCGCCCAGTGCCTTCGATTCGCCGCGCCACAGCGACAACGATCTCGGCGCCGCGCGCACCGACGGTGAGGATTTCCTGACCTACCTGTGGGAGGTCGACGGCGGGGCGGCGGTTGCCGGGAACCAGACCGGAACACGGCTCGACCGGGTTGTGCAATCGCTCGCCGGCCCCGGTCCGACGTTCGTCAATCTTCCCGGTAGCCGCACGGTTGACGACGTCAACATCATCATCCCCATCGCCGCCTCGGGGCTGCAGACCACGACCGATACGGTCCTCGTCGATCTCGAGGTCAACGAGGCCATCACCGGTTTCACCTCGGCGGGGACCCCCCTCGCCGACAGTCAGCTTCAGTTGACCTACACCAACGCCCTGCCCACCTTCGGGCCCAAATCCTTCACCCCCAATGCCGATGATTCGGGGACCTTCTCGGCGGTGTTCAACGACGTCGACCTCGCCGTCAACGCCGCCATCGCCGATTTCGAGAAGCTCATGTTCGAGATCAGCCTCAACAACGCCGTCTTCGGCGGCGGTTTCCTCAGCGGCATGACTGCTTCCGACGGCACCGGCAACAGCATCATGGCGACCTTGACCCAGGGACAACTCAACACCCTGTTCGGCGGGCCGGGCGTCCACACGGTGTTCGCCAATGTCCAGGACAGGGTCGGCACACTGGGCGGAACCTTCCAGTCCATGGCCCTGACCTTCACCATTCCGCAGGGGCAGCAGCCCCCCGCCGTGCCCGAACCGGGCACCCTGGCCCTCCTCGGCTTCGGCCTTGCTGGCCTCGGCTTCATGCGCCGGCGTAGGAAGGCGGTCTGACGCCACCGCCACCGGCGGCATCGCATTTATAAAGACGGCGGCTCCCCGTGGCGGGAGCCGCCGTTGTTCTTTGCCCGATTGTCCGTGACCCGCCGGCTCCCCTAGCGCGCCGTACCGCCGCCCACCTGGCCGCGGATTTCGCCCGCCGGATAGAGCGCCGTGCGCACCTTGACGTAGGTCGCGCCGGCGTGGATGGCGTCCACCAGCTTGTCGAAATCGCCGGGGTTGATGCCCTGGCCCACCGGGCCGATGACGTCGAAGGGTTCGATCACCCCGGTGACGGCGCCGGGCGCCATCGGGCACACCCGGGTGCCCCGGGGGACGTTCGTGAGGTTGGAGCACAGATAGACGATCACCTGGCCGTTGACCCCGGGCTGGCCGAATTGAAGGTGGGCCTCGGTGACCAGGCCCTCGAGGTCGGCGTAGGACAGGCTGTAGCGGATTTCTCCGGCGCTCTCGTCGATCTCGGCGTTGAAGGTGCCGGTGCCGTCGGTGAATACCGGCGGGATTTCGTCCATCCCGCTCAGTGTGGCGCCGAGGCCGCCGCCCCGGGCGTCGCCGCCGGGCAGCACGACCAGGGCCGCCAGGACGGCGCCGATAAACCCGTGCTTCATGGCAAAAATCCCCCTGGTTTCCGCCTCTTTCGCGGCCTCATCCCCTGGTAAAAAATATCACAGGGAGCCATCCCCGATCAAGGCGGGGAGCCTTAGGCCGTTCCGCCTTTCCCCTATGATCGGCGTACCGGCAAGGCCATCGGTTGCCGTCACCGGTCGGGGCGTTTGCCCAGCTCTCGCTCGCGGTAGAAGATGTAGAGCCCGCTGGCCGCGATCACCGCCGCGCCCACGGCCGTCCATTGGTCGGGCAGGTCGCCGAAGAACACGAACCCGGACAGCGTCGCCCACACCAGGCCGGAATAGGCGAACGGCGCCACGGCCCCGGCCGGGGCCGCCTGGAAGGCCTTGATCAGGCAGAAATGCCCCGTGCCCCCGAAAACCCCGGTCAGGACCATCAGGCCCCATCCCGTCCAGTCCGGTGTCACCCAGACGAAGGGTGCCGCAACGCTGAGCACCACCGTTCCCGCCACTGCCGTATACAGCAGGGTCGTCAGCGGGTGGTCGACGGCGCGGATCTTGCGCGTGAT
>JAJFIG010000555.1 GCA_021775195.1 Rhodospirillales bacterium
CGACACGACGCCCGAGGGCCGCGACTGGTTCCGCCCCGTGGCGGCACGACTCCGCGACGCCGGCCCGCCCCCCCTCGGATTCCATATCCTCCTCGGACCCGAGTTCACCGATATGGCCGCCAACATGCATCGCAACCTGGACGACGACCGCATCGTCCTGGCGCAGATCATCTGCCATGCCGGCTGATGGGTGAGGCTTAACGCTTAACCTTGTCTTCCCCTGTCACTACAATGGCGCCGGACGACGTTATCCGTTGAGAAGCATCAGACTCCATTCTTTGAAAGCCACGACAGGAACTTAGGACTTGCTGAAAACCGTCCTCATACCCATCAACCGCGCCGGCTGGCCGTTCATCGGCCTGTTCGCGGTCATCTCCCTCGTCCTGGCGTCCTTTTCCGAACCCCTGGGATGGGTCGGCGCGCTGCTCACAGCGTGGTGCGTCTATTTCTTCCGCGATCCCGACCGGGTCACGCCGGTACGCCAGGGACTGATCGTCAGCCCCGCCGACGGGATCGTCCAGATGATCGACACCGCCCCGCCACCGGCGGAACTGAATATGGGAGACGGCCCCCTGACCCGCGTCGCCATCTTCATGAATGTCTTCAACGTGCATGTGAACCGCGTCGCCGTCGACGGCACCGTGACCGGCCTCGCCTACCGGCCGGGCAAGTTCGTCAACGCCTCCCTCGACAAGGCCAGCGTCGACAATGAACGCCAGAGCATCCGCCTGACCACCGGCGACGGCCACCATATTGCCGTCGTCCAGATTGCCGGCCTCATTGCGCGGCGTATCGTCTGCCGCCTGAGCGAAGGCCAGGTTGTGCGGGCCGGCGAGCGTTTCGGCCTGATCCGGTTCGGCAGCCGCCTCGACATCTACCTGCCCGACGGCGTCCCGGCCCTGGTCGCCCCCGGGCAGAAGGCGGTAGCCGGGGAAACGGTCATCGCCGACATCCGCGCCCAGGAACCGGCGCGTAGCGGTGAAACGCGGTAGTAGGGATCTAGGAGACAATCATGAAGCGCACCCGCCGCGAACGCCTGAAGGGCCTGTCTTTCAACAAGATGATCCCCAACATCCTCACCCTCCTCGCCCTCTGCGCCGGGTTGACCGCCATCCGCTACGGCCTTCAGGAGCGCTGGGAACATGCCGGCCTTGCCCTCGTCGTCGCCGCCATCCTCGACGGCCTGGACGGCCGCGTGGCGCGTATCCTCAAGGGCGCCAGCAAGTTCGGCGCCGAGCTCGATTCCCTGTCCGATTTCCTCTGCTTCGGGGTGACGCCGGGGCTGCTGTTGTACCTGTGGGCCATGAATGACACTGGGCGCTTCGGCTGGGTGCTGGTGCTTCTGTTCAGCGTCTGCTGCGCCCTCCGGCTGGCCCGTTTCAACACCGGCCTGGAAGAACCCACCATGCCGCCCTGGGCCTACAATTTCTTCAGCGGCGTCCCGGCGCCGGCGGCCGCCGGCCTGGTTCTTCTGCCCATGTGGCTGTCGTTCCAGTTCGGCGACGACTACCTGCGCCGGCCGGAAGTGGTTTCGGTTTTCCTGGTCGTCGTGGCGGGACTGATGGTCAGCCGGATCCCGACCTTTGCCTTCAAGAAGTTCAAAGTCCCCCACGGCTGGATCCTGCCGACCATGCTCTTCGTCGGCCTGTTCGCCGCCTCCCTGGTCAGCGCGCCGTGGCTCACCATTTCGGCCAGTGTGCTCGTCTATATGATTTTGATCCCGTTCAGCATGCGCTCGTACCGGACCCTGTCGCGCAAGGCCGAGGAGCTGAAACAAAAGACCGAGACGGTGGAAGAAACGGAAACGGGCGCCTAGAGCACTTTCCCAATCTATGCCTGGCCGTAGGACGGCTGGCGCTGGCGCCCGGATGACCGTTTTTCATCCTTCGGTACGTTGGTCCTGAACGCCGCGACGATGATCCAGGCGACGGCCCAGATAGCGATCAGGCACAACGCCCCGGTCAGTGTCGTCGCCCCCGTCGTCAACGATCCCCACAGTTCGGCCGTCGCTTTTTCCAGGGTTTCGGTGCTCGCCGTCCATACGTTGGTCACCGGGTTGGCCGCCTCCGCCCGGCGCTGAACCGCCTTCGAAGGGTGGACCTTGTCGCTGGCCTTGGCCTCTTTCTCCGTATCCCTGGCCTCGGCGATGCGTGCCGCCTTGTCACCGCCGAGGGTGCCGGTCCCGCCGCAACCCGTTGTTGCCGGGCACCGGCCGATTCAGGCGACGCGGGACAAACGCCGGAAGAAGACGACTCCCAAGGCCTACGCCGCCGGCCCCGCCACGTCCGGAAGGTCGAGCCCGGCGCGCTTGGCGGCCCTGCGTTCGCGCCAGTCGTGGACGTTCGCCCGGACCATCAGGGCGCTCGGCGTCACCACCAGGGTGAGCACGGTGGCAAAACCGAGACCGAAGACAATGGCCGACGACAGTTGCGTCCACCACTGGCTCGCCGGGGCACCGATCATGACCTCGCGGGTCAGGAAGTCGATGTTGACCCCCAGCACCATGGGCATCAGCCCGAGGATGGTTGTGATCGTCGTCAGTAGCACCGGGCGCAGGCGCTGGGCCCCGGTGCGCAGGATCACCTCCAGCGACGGCGCCTTGGTTTCCACGCTCAGGCGGTCGAAGGTATCGATGAGGACAATGTTGTTATTGACCACGATCCCGGCCAGGGCGATGACGCCGACGCCGCTCATGACGATGCCGAAGGGCTGGTCGGTAAGCAGCAGCCCGATAAAGACGCCGATGGTCGACATGACCACGGCGCTGAGGATCAGGAAGGCGGAATAGAAGCTGTTGAACTGGGTGACCAGGATGATGGCCATGATGAACAGCGCCACGGCAAAGGCCTTGCCGAGGAAGGCCTCGGCCTTTTTCTGCTCCTCGTCCTCGCCCTTGAAAACGACCTTGATCCGGGGATCGAGACCGGCCTCCGCCAGCCAGGCCTGAAGCTGACGCACCTTGTCGTCGACCAGGACTCCTTCGGCGACATCGGCCTTGACCGCCATCACCCTCTTGCCGTCGGTGCGGCTGACCGTGCCGACCCGGGGCTTGGCCCGGCGCTCGACGAAGTTGCCGATGGGCACGCGCCCCGCCGAGGTGCTGATGCGGATGTTGTCGAGCTGATCGATGGTCCGGTATTCCCGCGGATAGCGCACCCGGATATCGACCTCGTCATCGCTGTCGTCGGGACGGAAGTCGCCCAGCTTGATGCCGGTACTGACCAGCTGGATGGCGTTGCCGACCACATCGACACTGGCATTGAACTTGGACGCCTGGGCGCGGTCCACCTCGAGCACCCAGTCGATGCCGGGAAGCGGCCGGCTATCCTCGATGTTGATCAGGTCGCCAACGGCAATGAAGCCGTCGCGCACCCGATCGATCGCCGGCGCCAGCAACTCAGGATAGCGCGACGACAGCTCCACCTGCACCGGTTTGCCCACCGGCGGCCCCGCATCCGGCTTGCGTGGATCGACATGGATGCCGGCCAGGTCCCGGGTACGCTCACCGATCTCCGCCAGAATCTCCTTTGCCGGCCGGCGATCCTGCCAGTCGACGAATTCCAGGGTCACGATGCCGATGATGTCCTCGGCCTCCTGGCTTTCCTGGTCCTGGCCGGTGCGTGAATAGACCGAGTCGAATTCGGTCATATCCCGGATCCGCGATCCCACTTCGCGCATCAGGGCGTCCTTCTCGAACGCCGACAGGTTGCCCCGTGCCCGCACCTGGAGCTGGGCGAATTCCGGCTCCACCTCGGGAAAAAATTCGACCCCACGCCCATAGGTGCCGTAACTCCACTGCACCGCCACCAGCAGGCCGAGGGCGGCGATCAGCACCTTTCCGGGGTGGCGCAGTGCCGCCTTCAGCACGTGTACGTAGGTGCCGGTGAAGCCGCCGGCGGCGGCCAGGTCGTCGCTGGTCGCCCCCGCCGCCAGCACCTTCATGGTGGCGGGATCGGCGGCACCGGGCCGGCCGATGAAGGACCCCAGCGTCGGCACGAATACCAGGGCCATGAGCAGCGACGCCGACAACGTCGCCACCAGGGTAATGGGCAGGTATTTCATGAACTCACCGACCACCCCGGGCCAGAACATGAGCGGCAGGAAGGCGGCCAGTGTGGTCGCCGTCGAGGCGATGATCGGCCATGCCATGCGCTTGGCGGCGAGCCCGTAGGCCGTCCGCCGGTGTTCGCCCTCGGTCATCTTGCGGTCGGCGTATTCGGTGACCACGATGGCCCCGTCCACCAGCATGCCGACGGCCAGGATCAGAGCGAACAGGACCACGATGTTGATGGTGAAGCCGATCGCCGCCAGCACCAGGATACCGGTCAGGAACGATCCCGGGATGGCGATACCGACCAGCCCGGCGCTGCGCAGGCCCAGGGCCGCCACCACCACCACCATGACCAGCAGCACGGCGCTGATGACATTGTTCTGCAGGTCCCGGAGCATGGTGCGGATGTCGCCGGACTTGTCCTGGGAATAGGCCACGTCCACGGCCTGGCGCAGGCCCTCGGGCCAGGCGGCGCGTTCCTCCTCGACCACGGTTTTGACCCGCTCGATGGTATCGATGATGTTCTCGCCCGTCCGCTTGGTCACTTCCAGCGCGATGGTCGGCTGACCGTTGAACCGGGCGAAGGTTTCCGGATCCTTGAAGGTACGCCGCACTTCACCCAGATCGCCGACCCGGATCACCGCGTCGCCTTCAACCTTGACCGGCAGCGCCATGATGTCGAACGCCGTCTCCAGCAGCCCCGGCACCTTGATCGAGAACCGCCCCTTGCCCGTATCCTGGGCTCCCGCCGCCACCAGCAGGTTGCTGGCCCGGACCATGGCGATGGCGTCCTCCGGCGACAGGCCGTAGCTTTCCACCTTCACCGGGTCGATAAGGATTTCCACCAGTTCCTCGCGGTCACCGGCGATCTGTGCCTTGAGCACCGATGAGATGCCTTCCACCGTGTCCTGCAGATCCCGCGCCAACTTCAGCAACGTCCGTTCCGGCAGGTCTCCGGAGAGCGTCACCAGGATCACCGGAAAGAGGGCGAAGTTGACTTCGTGGACGGTGGGCTCGTCGGTTTCCTCGGGCAGTTCGGGCTTGGCCAGGTCGACCTTTTCGCGCACGTCCGTCATCGCCTTGTCGATGTCGAAGCCGGCCTCGAACTCCATCGTGATGCTGGCGCTGCCTTCGCGGCCCAGAGCCCGCATCTCCTTGACCCCCTCGATGGCGCGCAGTTCCTGTTCCATGGGCCGGATGAGCAGCCGTTCCGCATCCTCCGGCGAAATGCCGTCGTGGGTCATCACCACGTAGACGATGGGAATGTTGATGTCCGGGTCCGACTCCTTGGGGATGTCGACATAGGCCACGGTGCCGGAGACCAGGATCAGCACCAGCGAGGCGATGATCGTCCGGGCTCGCCCCAGGGCGGCGTCGATCAGGGCCTTCACGACATGCCGCCCTTGTCGGATTGGGTTCCGGGTCGTCCATGAATTCGGGCACCGCCACCGCCGGCGGCGGATTCGGGAACCGG
>JAJFIG010000556.1 GCA_021775195.1 Rhodospirillales bacterium
CGGCCCCGTCGTCGGCGACCGCGGACTGTCCGGTTTCGGCGGCGATGCCGTTGGGGTCCAGGATCATGATAACGCTACCGTCGCCGAGAATTGTGTTACCCGAGTAGTACTGGATGTCGCGTAGGACCGGCGACACCGGCTTGACCACGATCTCTTCCGTATCGAAGACCCTATCGACGATGATCCCGAAAGTATAGGTACCGACCTGGGTGACCACGATGAAGGCCTCGTTGGCGGGTTCCTCGGTTTTCCCGTTCAGCTTCAGGAGTTCCTGCAACGAGGTCAGGGGCAGCAGCCGGTCGCGCAGGCGCAGCACCGGCGAGTTATTGATCATCTCGATGGCGTTTTCCGAATGGTCGGAGGCGCGCACCAGTTCGAGAACGCTAATCTGCGGGATGGCGAAACGCTCGCCCGCGCATTCGACAACCAGGGCCGAAACGATGGCCAGGGTCAGCGGAATCTTGATCGTGAATGTCGATCCCCGTCCAGTTATCGACTTCAGTTCCATGGTGCCACCGATTTTCTCGATGTTAGTGCGCACCACGTCCATGCCGACGCCGCGCCCGGAGACGCTGGTCACCTTTTCAGCCGTCGAGAACCCGGCTTTCATGATGAACTGATGGATCTGCTGATCGGTCATCGCATCGAGTTCTACTTCCGACGCGAGGCCGTTTTCAACGGCCTTTTCCCTGATCCGTTCCGTGTTCAGGCCGCGGCCGTCATCGACGATCTCGATGATGATATGCCCGCCTTCATGGTAGGCGTTCAGGGTGATGACACCGGTTTCCGCCTTCCCCGCCTCCTGGCGTTCGGCGGGCTCCTCAAGGCCGTGATCGGCGGAGTTGCGGACCATGTGGGTCAATGGATCCTTGATCAGTTCCAGGACCTGTCGGTCCAGTTCGGTCTCGGCGCCGATCATCCGAAGATCGATCTTCTTGCCCGTTTCGACCGCCAGGTCGCGGACGATGCGCGGCAGCTTGGCCCAGGCGTTGCCGATGGGCTGCATGCGCGTTTTCATCACCCCTTCCTGAAGGTCGGTGGTGATCAGGCTCAGGCGCTGCAGGGGAGCCTTGAAGACGCTGTCGTCCTGGCCTCGCACCATCTGCATCAGTTGGTTGCGGGTCAGTACCATTTCGCTGACCAGGGTCATCAGGTTTTCAAGCAGGTCAACGTTGACGCGGATCGACTGCGCCGCCACCGATGATTCCTTGGGTGCCTTGGATTCGTCGGTCTTCGCCGGAACGCTGGCCTTGGCGGCCTTTTTCGGCGCCGGCGGGGCCGGTTCGCTCTTCGTCTCCGCGGGAGGAGCTTCCACCCCGTCACCGCCATCGGCCACCGGGACTTCGGCCACCGGGGCCTCCGCCTGACCGCCGGCATCCTCCGCTGCCATTTCGCCGGCCATTGCCTCTTCGGCAGCAGGCTGCGCGGCGCTCGCCGCGGCCTCCGCCACCTCGTCCAGCAATTCCTTGGCGATCGGGAAGCCTTCATCGGAGGCGGCCGGCGCGCCGTCCCCAGCAGCTTCCGCGACCTCGTCCAGCAGTTCCTTGGCGATCGGGAAGCCTTCATCGGAGGCCACCGGCGCGCCCTCGTCCGCCGTTTCCACCACCGCTTCCGGTGCTGGTGCGGGAGCCGCTTCCGTCTTGCCGTCGGCCATGGCGTTCAACTGGGCGATCAGTTCGGCATCCTCGCCGTCCGGTTCGGACCCGGCTTCCTCCAGTGCGCCCAGCAGATCGCGGATCGTATCGATGCATTTGAGGATCAGGGTCACGGCGGCGGGAGTAACCTCGAGTTCGCCGTCGCGGAACTTCCCGAGGACGTTCTCGCCGGCGTGGGCAACGGATTCAAGCCGCGGCAGCCCCAGGAATCCGCAGGTGCCCTTGATCGTATGCACAAGACGGAAGATGTTCATCAGGATTTCGGCGTCGTTCGGATCCTGCTCGAACTTCACCAGTTCGACATCGATCACCGCCAGACTTTCGGCTGTCTCTGTCAGGAATTCACTTAACAAGTCATCCATGTCTTGGCCCTTCCCGCATCTTGACGACCCCTGGAGGATGATGCACCGTCGGCTGCGAGGGTCTCGAGCGGTTCCACCGCACAGCCAGGAACCCGTCGAACTGGTCGCGAAAATCCTTTTTGCCGTGTTGCAGCGGGCTTTACCGGCGAACTTCAAATCCGTTGACGAACACCCGCCTGCTCAAGGTGCCGCATGCAAAGCACCGCGACCATTCGGCAGTGGTTTACCTATAACAACCCCATATAAAAAAAGTCTTAAGATGGCGGGACATCGATCATCCCAACGGGACCACAGCAAGCCCTTGGACGAGGGGATGTGGATTACCGGGGAACGTCCCAGGGCCAGCCGATCTCCGGCCAGGGCTAACCCGCCACGTCGGGCACCAGGACCGCCAGCTGCACGGCGCCGTCGGCACGGGTCGACACTTCGATGGCGACGCCCAGGGATTGGGCCAACCGGGTCGCCAGATGGGCGTGGATGTTTTGCGCCGACAGCTCATCGGCGGGCGCATCGATAACCAAGGCAGCCATCTGGATATCGGTCAGGCGCGCCCGGTGCCCAGCGGCGGTCAGCGCCACCCCCAGCCCCTCGGGCAGGTCAGCGAATCGCACCCCCAGGGTCCCACCCCGGGGCAGGCAGTCGACCCCGAGCAGGATCAGGTTCAGGAGAAGCTTGGCCCCCGCCGCCGAAACCGCCCTCTCCGGATAAGGTGCCCAGTCCAGGGTCACGCCGCCGTCATTGAGCAGGTCGGCGCTAAGGCTGCGCACCGCGTCAAGTTCCATGGTGCTGCCACCTGTCGTGCCTAGTCCGAAGGCCAGGCGCAAAAAGGCCAAGCGGCAACGAATCTGGTCGGCGCTGCATCCGACCAGGTGCAGGGCATCATCGCCCTTGGCTACCGATTCCTCCAGCAACTCCAATCCGGCGTTGACCGCGCCCACCGGACCGGCGAGATCATGGCAAAGGCGCGAACACAGCAGTTGTGCCACCCTCA
Organism: Rhodospirillales bacterium; assembly: GCA_021775195.1. GTDB lineage: Bacteria > Pseudomonadota > Alphaproteobacteria > Rhodospirillales > 2-02-FULL-58-16 > JAJFIG01. The sequence continues at coordinate 3,009 of JAJFIG010000556.1, forward strand.
GGTCAACGAGCATGTCTTGGTCATCCCTTCCCTTGGTCGCCACCCGCGAACCGCTTTCCAAATGAGCCTGATCAGTCTTTCGCCCCGGAGAGAAGATCGGCGGCGATGGAATGCACGGTCGAACTGCCCTCAACCTCGCCAGAAAGTGGCGCGGTCTTGTCCTTGACCGCCGCCCGCACCGCGTCGCCGTCAACGGGACAGGCACTCAACATCACCGTAAGGATGGATTCGATTGCCAGAATGTGCGCCGCCAGGCTTTCCGTTTCCTCCAGGCGCTGAGTCGCGGTCGTGCCCAGGTTCTAGAGATCACCGGCGATGTACTGGAGACTGACCTCCAAATCCTTGATCTGCTCGAAAAATCCCGTCCCCTCCAGGTGTTCGATGAACTTCTTGGAGGCCTCGCCAATATCCGTCCCGATCTCTTCTTCGTCCGCCATACCAACCCCCACGAGCCATGATCGACCCCACCCTCGGGACAGCATACCCTTCGGCAGGAAACCTGTCATGCCCCCGACGTTTCGATCCGGCAGTTCGGCACTGAAGAGGTGTCTGGAAAAACCCGGGCCTGCTCCGGGTTGAATCCCGCCCGTGATCGGGTAGAATGACCTCAACTCGTCGCTTTGCCCGTTGGCCGGTGCAGGCGGAACCGTAACATGGAGGTTTTCGTCATGAAATCCTTGTGGCTGGGTATTGTCGCCGCCGTCGCCGTCGCCGTTATTGCCGGCGTAATTCTCGATTCCGCGGGCACAACGAGCGCTGAGAAATTCACGGCCTCCAGCACCCGTTTGTAGATTCCGGTTTTCCGGACCGGACATGACGCCGGACCGCATCCGCGGCCAGGAAATTTATTGTCCATCAGGATAGCGCCGGTCAGGTTTCCCGCGCCGATTTTGTCATCAACCTGGCGAAGGCCGCGACCTCGTCGCCGACGCTGGCCTCGGCCTTGGCTTCCATCTCGCGGTAACGACGCAACACCTCCGCGCCGACATCGGTGATCCTGGCGCCGCCGCCGCCACGCCCGCCAGTCGCCGTGGTTACCAGGTTTTCCTTGAAGCACCGGTTCATGGTGTCGACCAGGAGCCATGCCCGGCGGTAGGACATGCCCATGGCCCGCGCCGCCGCCGATATGGACCCCGATTCGGCAATTGCCTCCAGCAGGTCCACCTTCCCGGGGCCAAGCGCGGTCGCCGATCCGATAAGGATGCGCACCCGAGGCCGCGATTTCCCGGCGCTTCCCATGCCCGTACTCCAATTTTCGTATTCGGGTCCATGAAACCGGCGCCAAGGCACAAATGTCAATGCAAAGGGGACGGCACCGGGCCGCCCCCTTATTCTTGAAAGTTCAAAAATCCCGATCAGCTATTCCGCGGGCTGGGTTTCCCCCTCCGCCGGCGCCTTGTTCATCTGCTCCTCGAACCAGGCGCTATGGTTTTCGCGCAGCCA
>JAJFIG010000557.1 GCA_021775195.1 Rhodospirillales bacterium
CCAGGTCGTCGTGACCATCGCCGACCCCGCCGCCCATTACCGGGTCCAGCGGGTCGACCTCATCGGCCCCGGCGGCCGCGCCGCCACCGCCCGCGACCTCACCCGCCACGCCACCAGCGTCGATCCCGGCGGCCGCGACGCTTATGACCGTCCCAGTGTCGGGGTCGGCGGCGGCTACGGCAGCGGCCACGGCGGCCACGGCGGCGTCGGCATCACCATTCCCCTGGGCGGCCCGTCCCGGCCCGCGGCCCGCGAGGCGCCCGGCGTGCGCACCGTCGCCCGGATCGCCATGCCCGATCCTGTCGGCTACCGCCTGGCGCCCCGACGCTGGACCATCCGCGTCACCCTCACCGACCGCGCCGGCAACCCAACCACCACCGACATCCCCGCCCCCCGGCCGCCGGAATAGGTCGTGTACTCGATGCGCCCGTGCCCGCTACACTGGCCGGGGAGCAGCAGCGCAGCAGGGGAGGGAGCCCATGGCCGACGACAATTTCTTCAATCTCGACGATCCCGCCCAGGGCATCGCGCGCCAGTTGGGCCCGGGTATCGCCACCCGCGTCTTCGCCGGCGAGGAGGCCATGCTGTCGGTGGTCCGCCTCGAGCCCGGCGCCGAGGGCACCATCCACAGCCACCCGGAGGAGCAGTGGGGGGTCTGCCTCGCCGGCGCCGGGGTGCGCATCCAGGACGGCGCCGAGGTGCCCTTTGCCAAGGGCGATTTCTGGCGCACGCCCGGCGGCGTCAGCCACGGCATCCGCGTCGGTGCCGAAGGCGCCACCGTCCTCGACGTCTTCGCCCCGCCCCGCCCCGAATACAAAAAGGCGGGGTCCGGCTTCGCCGCCGGCTAGGCGCGGCACCACTCCGCCGCCTCTTCCTCTCCATCGTCGTCCTTGGGCTCGACCCGAGGACCCGGCGTCCCGCCGCGCCCGTGGATCCGCGCGTCGGGCGCGAGGATGACGAAGGGGGAGGGGGCAACGCCGTGCCTCCGTCATGACCCCCTTCAACCGAACCCCTTTCGGGACTACATTATAAGGTGCTGGAGAGGGCTCTTGTCCGCAGGAGCCAAGGAAACGCCATGAAACGCCGTCCCCCGCGACCGCGGGCCGCCGCCCCGGCAATCGTTGCCCTGGTGCTCGTCGCCCTGGCCGTGGCCGGCTGTGCCGTTGGTCCCGGCCATCCCCTCTACACGCCCCGCGCCGTCGCCAAGTCCTTCGGCTATGCCGAGGAGCGGGTCGCCAGGGACCGCTTCCGGATCACCTATGCCGCCCCGGTGCGCCGCACCTTCCCCCATGCCGGACCCCGGCGCCAGGACGACGCCGCCGAACAGCTCGCCCTGGCCTACGACATGGCCCTGTGGCGGGCCTCGGAGGTGGCGCTGGCCAACGGCTACCCCGGGTTCGTCGCCGGTCCCCGCGACAACCAGGTCCAGGTCGACGTCGCCTACGACTATTACCGCGACCCCTTCTACGACGATCCCTTCTACCATTACGGCCACCGCCGCCACCGCCTGCACCGGCACTACCCCTACGATCCCTATTATTACGGCGGCCGTTACAGCCGCTACGCCTTGATGGCGGCGACGACCACGGTCACCGTCGAGCTGCGCAAGGTCCGGGTGCCGGAGGCCATCGACGCCGCCACCACCATCCGCCGGATGCGCCGGAAATACCCCGAAGCCCTGGGGACGCCGCCGGACGGGTAGGGGGCGGGTAGGGCGCGCGGCACGGGGTGTCGGGATTCTTTACACCGGATTTTTTTCCGCCGCTGAGCTACAAGCCATTGAATTGATGGAAAAATAAACGCCGGTGCCGGGTTGTTCAACCGTTCGGCGTGTCGGAATTCTTTACAGTCTGGAGTTATAAGAATCCCAAACAAGCACGCAGAAAGTTGAAATCATTACAGCTATGAATATTGGCATGGAATTTGCTTGCTTATCTAGATTGGAGGCGTCGCCGGCGGTACGGGGCGCCGGAGCAGGGAGTCTCGTGTCATGTCCGCGCATCGTCTTGGAAGAGTCCTCGCCCTCGCCCTCGTCGCCGGGGTGCTGGTTCCCGGCGCCATCGGCAGCGCCGGGGCCGTGGTCGTCGACCGCCTGGTTTTCTACAACAACTCCGGCTTCGACGGGAACAACCCCGCCATCAACGCCGCCGACGACGGCGCCATCGCCACCGACAAGACGGCGCTGCTGCCCGGGCAGACCGCGACCTTCGCCAACGTCACCAGCTACGTCCTCGGCCTTAACGGCCTCATGGTCGACATCGCCGGCGCCGTCGGCGGGGTCACCGCCGCCGACTTCAGCTTCCGCGCCGGCACAACCGCCGATCCCGCCGCCTGGGCCGCCGCCCCGGCGCCCAGCGCCACGGCGGTTCGCAACCTTGGCGGCGGCGTCAACCGCGTAACCGTGACCTGGAACGACTTCGCCCTCGTCGACACCTGGCTCCAGGCCACGGTGCTGGCCACCGCCGCCACCGGCCTCGCCGCCCCGGACGTCTTCTATTTCGGCAACCTGATCGGCGAGACCGGCGACGATGCCTCCGCCCTCGCCGTAACCGCTGCCGACGCCACCGCTATCGACAGCAACGCGGCCACGCCGGCCGCCGTCGACAATCCCTACGACATTGACCGCGACGGTGACGTCGACGGGGCGGACGCGGGCATTGCGAGACAGCATGCCGGCCAAACCCTGCCCCTGTTCGAGGCCCCCGTGCCCGGCACCGGGTCCCGGCCGATCCCCGAACCGGGCACCCTTGCCCTGCTGGCTTTTGGCCTTGCCGGGTTCGGTGTCCTGCGCCGTCGCCGCCGGTAAATAAAAAGGGCGCCCCGTTGCCGGGGCGCCCAGGTGCGCCGGTCGGATGGGTGGTATCCGGCCCGCCGCGCTTTAAGGTGTTTATTTCCTGAATATTGCCTCGACCCGGCGGTTTGCCTGCTCGGCGGTACCGTCGGCGGTCATCACCCGGGGCTTCTCCTCGCCGTGGATTTCCTTGGTGATCCGGTTCGCCGGCACCCCGGCCTTGATTAGGGCCTGGGCCACCGCGTCGACCCGGGCCTTGGACAGCACCAGGTTATACTTGGAGTCACCCGCGAGGTCCGTATGGCCCGCGAGATGGATGGTGAACAGCTGATCCTTGCCCGAGGCCAGCGCCGCCGCGTGGTTGATCTGGTTCGGGGCGTTGCCGGTCAGCTTCGAGCTGTCGAGATCGAAGAGCACCAGGAGGGCCGACGGCGGGGCTATTTTCTTGGGCATCGGAGCCGGCTTCGGCGCCGGCTTGGCCGCCACCTTCGGCGCTTCCTTGAGCGACGCCAGGACCGGTCCCATGGCCGCCTCGTAGCCGTCGCGGCAGGCCTTGATGTCCCGGGGCTGGTCGTTCTCTTCCTGCTCCTGCATCCAGCAGTCGAACATCACCTGGGCCCTGGCCGCCTGTTCCGGAGCCTTGCGTCCGGCGCCCCGCCTCAGGGCGTCGACCAGGCGTGCACGGGCCGCCGTCAGGTCGCCGACGCTGCCCTTGGGCAGCTTGCGGGTGCTGATCTCCTCGGGCAGAACCAGGTTGCCCTTGCCGGCGGTGACTGCGCGGGTGGCGAAGACGGTTCCGTCTTCCTCGTCCCACTCGGCGTATTCGCTCAGCGCCAGGTCCGTATATCCCTTGTGTAGGTTCATGCCGAATGTTGAGCCCTTGGGCGTCATCGACTGGGCTTCATCGAGCTGGGCTCCACCCATGGCGCATGCCCCGAGTGTCATCGCGGCAAAGCCGGCGACGATCGTCGTCGTAAGGTTTCTCATGGTTTCTCCTCCCATTTTCGCGCGATCAAACGCATATCATTGTATGTAACACTGTATATGCAACCAGGCCACGCGCCAAATGTTGATATCGTCGGTTAAAAGTCACGGGCCGTGGCAATTATCGGCCGCCCGGCCATCCCATCCCCACCCTGGGGTAAAAGCGATGACTGGACCCTAGCAACGGAATCGGCCGGCCAATAGTGACAGTGGTCACAAAAGGCCGACTTTTTGCGTCGGGCTTCTGTCGGCCGTCTCTGGCCCCGGTCCCCGATTGAAGACCGGGGTCATACTATAATAGGATATATGGCGATTGATTGCAGCCGTTTGCAATCCCGGCTTGTCCTCGCCTGGACGCCGTCTTACTCCGCCGCCAGTGCCTGGGCTTCCCCGCTGACGTGAATCGTGCGTTGCGGGAAGGGGATGGAGATGCCCTCGTCGTCGAGGCGTTCCTTGATCGCTTTGGTGAGGTCGAACTTCACCCCCCAGTAATCGGCGCCCCGGACCCACGGGCGCACCGTCAGGTTGACCGAGCTGTCGCCCAGCTCGGCCACCGCCACCAGGGGTTCTGGATCGGCGAGCACCCGGGCCTCGGCGCCGATGACATCGAGGATGGCGTCCCGTGCCCGGCCGATGTCGTCGCCGTAGTCGATGCCGATCAGCAGGTCGCAGCGCCGGGTCTCGTGGTACGAGTAGTTGCGCACCGCCGAGCCCCAGATCTGGCTGTTGGGGGCCAGGATCTGGACGTTGTCCGGCGTCGCCAGTTCGGTGACGAAGAGGTTGAGCGCCTTGACCGTCCCCGCGACTCCGCCGGCCTCGACGTAATCGCCGATCTTGAACGGGCGGAAGATCAGCAGCATGACCCCGGCGGCGACGTTGCTCAGGGTTCCCTGCAGCGCCAGGCCGATGGCCAGGCCGGCGGCGCCGAACACCGTGATCAGGCTTGCCGTCTGCACCCCGAACTGGGACAGCACCGCGAGCACGGTGACGATGAGGATCAGGTAGCGGACGACGCTGGCCGCGAACTTGCGTAGGGTCTCATCGAATTTCTTGACCCTGCCCAGTGCCTTGTTCACCGCGCGCTGGGCCCAGCCGGCGCCGATCCAGCCGGCGATGAGGATGGCGAAGGCGCCGACGACGTTGAGGCCGTAGGTGGCCACTAGGCCGATCAGGGTCTGCACGATCTCTTCAATGGTTCCCTGCATGTCGAATATCCTTGCTGCTCGAATTCATCCGCGCCGCTCCGGCGGCGTGTTCCCACCACGGGGCCCACCCAAATATCAACCGGCATAAATAGTATCGAAACCGGGTTTGGCAATCCCTTGAATATCCATGGGACGAAAAACTGTCGGAAATCTGGTGCCGGATGAGGGATTCGAACCCCCGACCTACTGATTACAAATCAGTCGCTCTGCCAACTGAGCTAATCCGGCGTTCCAGGGGACACGACAATTAAGTCCGCCCGACGATAACGCGCGCCCCGGGTTCGGGCAAGCGCCCGCCGGCGCTCAGCGCCGTCTTTGCTCGGGGCGATGGCGTTCTATCCGCTGGAAACCCTTGTTGCCGTCCGGCGGCTTTTCGCCGCCCACCGTGTGGCCGGTGCTGATGTCGACGACCCAGGACCACAGACGCCCGCCCCGGCGGTCGGAGCGGGCCTCGTAGACGTGGCCGGCCTGGGCATCGAAGGTCAGGGGCCGCGCCCCGGCCTCTGCGTGGGTCCTGAGGGCGGGTACCAGCAGGGGCTCGACCCAGACCTGGTATTCGAAGGTCAGCGCATGGCGTCCCGGAAGGACCGCGATTTCCTCGACGGTCAGGGCCGAATCCACGGGCCTGCCGTCGATGCTCTGGACAACCGTGTCCCGGTATTGGAACGGAGTCTTGTCGAGGCGCGACATGACCACCACGAAGGCCAGGTTTTCCTCCGGCAGGGCCGGCCCGTCGTAGGCTTTCATGGTGCCGCAACCCGCTGCCAGCACCGCCACCCAGAGGAACGCCGCAACCCTGATTCCCCGCCGCTTCATGGCTGTCCTTCTACCCTGGAGTCGCGTTCTCCGTCCGTCGGCGGATGCGGGCGAAACAAAACAACATCCGCCCGGAGAGGGCAAGGCAAATGCCTGCGGGGACCGTGTCAGTGGGGTCGATGGGCGCGTGTTACCGGCGGCGGCGGGCCGGCGCCGCCAGCAGTCCCAACCCAGCCAGCCCGAAGGCAAACAGGGCGAACGCCGGCGGTCCTGCCAGGATTGTCGGCGGCGTGAAGTCGGCGGCCGCGATCCCGGTGTAGAATTGGCCGAAGAACTCGTTCTCCGCCTGTCCGGCCGTCTCCCGGATCTCGATCCGGTTGAACGCCGTATCCGACCATACGCCGGCGAAATACAGTGCGTCCTCGGGGGCGTTGAAGGAAAACGAACCCACCGGCGTTGCGCCGTTGAATAGGCCGACATCGAAGGTCGAATCGACGAATGCCGCGGCGAGATTGGGATCAAACTCGGGCTCGACGAAGTCGAAGCCGAGGGCGAATACCGGATTGGCCAGGGCGACATCCAGGTTCGAGACGCCGCTGATGGCGATTTCATTGCCCGCGATCCGGGCCGAGAAGTTGGCGAAGAAAAGATTGGCGCTGGTCGGCGACGAGTATGTCAGATCACCAAATGTCGTCGCGCCTTGTGCCGTGCTCGGTCCCAAATCCGGAAACGGCGCCGTTGCCGCCGCCCCCGTCGCCGTGATGAAGGCTGTCTTGGCGTCAAAGAACTGGATTGCCGCCTCGGCCGTTGACGCCGCCGCCATCCCTGTGCCCAGCAGGAGGCCCAACGCCAGCGCCTTGATGGCCGGTGCCGGACGGTGGTTGGAGTGGCTGACGGTCACGGAGTCCTCCCCTTGGGGCGCGTTGTCTGCTTCTGCGATGGCGCCATTCTCAGATGCCGTGCGGGGTCAGACAACTGTGTGAAGTTCGCCGCGCCGAGTCAAGACGCACAGCGCCGTATGCTTTGCATTCCCTGTGGATAAGTCACCATTCGGCCCGTTCCTGGCGCCCCCGGGCCTGATTCAGGTTGCCGGTTTGCCGGAACCGTCCTATAACCACGCCGGCGCCGAATGGACGATGTGCCTTCGCCGCCGGCGAACCAAGGAAAAGAAAAGATGGCTGACAGCACCTATTTGAGGAAACCCCGGGAAGAGAACCCGACCCAGACCAAGACCCGCCACTGCCTGAAGTGCCGGACCGCCTTCGCCAGCACCTGGGCCGGCGAACGGGTCTGCCCCAAGTGCAAGTCCTCCAGCGCCTGGCGCGAGGGGACCGACGAGCGCATGGCGATCGGCGCCTGATTCCGATCGACCTCCTTACCCGGCTGGTTTTTTGAACCACAGATACACAGAGACACAGAGAAGCAAAAGAAAATGCGGCGCTTCGCGTCGCTGAAATTTCTCCTTCTCTGTGTCTCTGTGTCTCTGTGTCTCTGTGTCTCTGTGCCTCTGTGGTTGATCTTCTTAAAGCCGCCCACACGTCGGGACGAACCCCCGCCACAGGTGGCTTATCAGACGACACAGCCGGCCTAACGACTAGTTCGAGCTCTCCCTCGCCACCTCGTAAAGCGCCACCGCCGCCGCCGTTGCCACGTTCAGGCTTTCCACGGTATCGGTGATCGGGATGCGCGCCAGTTCGTCGCAGGTCTCCCGGGTCAGGCGCCTCAGACCCGACCCCTCGGCCCCCAGCACCAGGGCTGCCCGGCCCTGGGGCAGGGCCTCGGCGATGGTCGCTGTGGCGCCGCCGTCGAGCCCGATGCACCAGAACTCGGCTTCCTTCAGTTTCTCCAGGGCTCGGGCCAGGTTGGCCACTCTTATCAGGGGAACCCTCTCCAGGGCCCCTGATGCTGCCTTGGCCATGGCCCCGGTGGCCTCCGGCGCGTGCCGGCTCTGGGCGATCACGGCGGCCGCTCCGAAGGCCGCCGCCGCCCGCAGTACGGCGCCGACGTTGCGCGGGTCCGTCGCCTGATCCAGGATGACCACCCGGGCATCGCTCGCCGCCCCGGCACAGATGTCCGCCAGGGGCACCTCGGCCAGGGGGTCGGCCAGCAGCGCCACCCCCTGGTGCACGGCGCCCGGCGCCAGCCGGGCCTCGATCTCGGTCCGCTCCACCACCTGGACGGAAGGGCCGCCTTCCGCGCCCCTCAGCGCCGTCAGGGCATCGCGTCCCTGGGCCGTCACCAGCAGCCGCCGGCGGTGACGATTCGGGTTGCCCAGCGCCGCCGCCACGGCATGGAGCCCATAGAGCCACACCCCGCCATCCACGGGACCGCGGGAGGGGGATTTTCCTGGCCGGCTCCGATGCCGGCCGGACGTGGGCTTGCGTGCTGCCATGAACCCATTTAACATTAAGGAACAGGCGGTGTCTGCACGGGACTCCGTCGGGCTGCGAGCCCGGCGGAGAAGTTGGCGTTCGTGTAATTTCTTTTGAAGTTGACAAGCAGGGACAAATCCTCATATTTCGGGCCACCGGTGCGCTGGTTCGTCAAAGGCTTAGGCGTACGTGGAGGGGTGCCCGAGTGGCTAAAGGGGACGGGCTGTAAACCCGTTGGCGTACGCCTACGTTGGTTCGAATCCAACCCCCTCCACCATTTGCGCGGAAAGGTTTGATCGATTCGGGTGTTTGGGTTCGCGGGTGTAGCTCAATGGTAGAGCAGAAGCCTTCCAAGCTTACGACGAGGGTTCGATTCCCTTCACCCGCTCCAATCCTTGGCGAAAAAGGGTGCCGGGGCGACTGTAGTTTAGCGATTTCACGAGACCCAAGTTGAGAGACCCACATTTAGCGCGAAAACCGGACAGAGAGAAAGATCGGGACCATGGCGAAGGCGAAGTTTGAGCGTACGAAGCCCCACTGCAATGTCGGGACGATTGGGCACGTTGATCACGGCAAGACGACGTTGACGGCGGCGATTACGAAGGTTCTTGCTGAGTCTGGCGGT
>JAJFIG010000558.1 GCA_021775195.1 Rhodospirillales bacterium
CCTGGGCCACCAGTTCCTTGAATTCCTCCGGGTCCTCTTTCTCCAGTTTCCGGTACGGGCTTTCCAGTTTCAGCAGATTGACCCGCTTGCCGAAAATCTTCGCCGTCGTCGGCGGTGCCGGATGGATGGAGCGCAGTTCCAGCGGCGCCTCGAAGCTGGGCTGCATCTCGGTGTAGGTGAAGGCCCCGGCGGCCAGGGGAACGATGACGAAGACCACGTTGCGCAGCATCTTCTTGCGCGGGTCCTCGACCAGGGCCTTGATCGGGGCGACCAGTTCGCGGGCGCTTTCCTCGGTGAATGTGAAAACCATGAACACGCCAGCGATGACGAAGAACATGTACATGGTCATCAGGCTCGACGGGATGAGCTGCCCGAGGATGACCTCGAAAACCAGCCTGGCGCCGCCGTAGACCAGAGCTACGACGAGGATCGCCTGAAGAAGTCGCGGGATTCGCATCGTCTCGCCCCCTTACTTCAGTCCAGCCAGATAGTCGACGAGCATCTCCAGCTCGCTGGCGTACATCTGGGTGCCGTAATCCGGCGGCATCGAATCGGGCTCGAAGCCCTCGCCAATATCGGCGTTGGGATCAAGAATGGAGCGCCGCAGATAGGCCTTGTCCCTGGTGGCACCGATTTTGGTGAGGTCGGGACCGACTTCGCCCTCCTCGTCGCCAACCTTGTGGCAGGCACCGCAGCCGAATTCGGAAATTGCATCCTCGGGGCTGGCCACCGGTTCCCGTTGCTCCGCGCTCTCCTCGGCGGCCTCTTCGGGAACGTCCTGGGGAATCTCCACCGTCACCTCGACGCCGCTGGAATCCTGCAGGTAGGCGATCACCGCGGCGATTTCCGCCTCCGACATACCGATGCCGCCGCCGGAAACGTTGGGCATGGGGCTGACGGTGTCGTTGGTGCCGGCCTTGCCGAACCCGGCGACCACGTAGGCCGAGGGCTCGAGCATGGATTCGCGCAGATATTCAGCAGCGTCCTTGGCCTTGCCCTTGTAGCCGGCGTCGGCGATGCGCTTCGCCGCCACCGGCGCCGCCTTGTCCAACATGGGCGCCCGCCCGCCGACGGCAGTGTGACAGAGCGTGCAGGTTCCCTTGCCGTTGTATACCCGCTCGCCCAGGGCCACGAACTGGTCCATGGTCATGGCGCCGAGATCGAGCTTCTCTTCCGTCGGCGGCGGCGACGGCTCGATCTGCGGGATCCCGTAATTGGAGTACCCGGTGAAGAAGCCGATGGTCAAAAGGCTGAAGACGGTAGCGATAAGGAGGTTCCGCATGGCTTACGGCTCCTTCCAGTAGCCGCTGGGCAAGGTCTTGACGCTGCTCACCTGGCTCAGCCAGAAGACGAACAGCACCATGGCCAGGAACAGGATTGTTCCCACCGAGACCACGTTGGCGGCGTAGCCCAGCGTCGGCGTGAAGGCATCGGCCGAGTTGTCGCGAACCGTGTCGAGCACGTGCCAGTGCTGGCGGATGCCCGAGCGGATGTACCCCATCAGGCCCATCAGCCAGGTAAAGGCGACCGCCAGCAGGAATAGTGCGTACTGGGAGCGCCCGGGGACCCGTCCCCAGTGAAGGGGCGCCACTTCCTCGGCCTTCTTGTACATCAGCGAATCGAGGACCGTGCTGGCGATGATGATCACCAGGGTGGTCAGGACCTGCGGGATCGAGGCCGCCACCTTGTAGACCGTGTTGGTGAAGTAGCCGTGGTAGATGCCGAGGACCAGGATGTTGATGATACCGGCGGCGAACAACGCCACCTGGGCGGCGTTACCGGCCTTGACCCAGGACACCGTCGGAATCCGGTTGGCCCGCCGGTAGATGAGGAAGCTCACCGCCGTGAACAGGATCATCAGGTTCACGGCGGTGTTCTTCGCCGGCATGATCCCCAGGGGGCCCAGGTATTTGTGATACGGACCGCCCAGCGCCTTCAGTTCCTCGTTGGTCAGCACCAGGGTGTGGGGCGTGAACCAGACCAGGAAGGCGCCGACGATGACGATGGCGATGTACTTGACATACTTGTTGTAGCGATGCGCCCCGTCGCTGCGTCCCATGCCGCACCACAGGTAATAGTTGGCCGACAGGAACAGGGCACCGATGAGGACCGCCTGGATGATGAACAGCCAGGCGAAGATGCCACCCATCAGGGTGATCCCCATCTGCTGGCTGTAGGCGTAGATTTCGGCGGCCAGGTAATAGCCGGCAAAGGGCAGTGGCAGCAGCGCCGAGATGGCGATGAAGTTGGCGTTATAGCCCATCCAGTCGTAATGGGCCCGTTCGCGGTCGTCGGTGGAATTGAGGAACTTGAAGGCGGCAAAGGCGCCGACGATGGACCCCCCGAAGGCGACATTGGCGACCATCCGGTGCAGGTTGATGGGGTTCCAGAGGAAATTGTGGACCGCCCCCCAGGTATCACCGGTGAAGGTACCGGCGGCGTCGATCCCGGCCGGGCTCATCATGAAGGTCAGCCACGCGTTGGCCAGGAACATGAGCAGGGTCCCGACCGCGTTCAGCAGCAGCCCCAGGGTCAGGTGAACCCACTTGCGGAATCCCCCCTGAAGCCAGTTCCAGCCGTAGTAGTACATGTAGAGGATGGCGCTCTCGGCGAAGAAGATGAGGGCGTAATAGAACATGGTCTCGCCGAAGATGGCAGCCAGGTACTGGAACAGGCCGGGATAGAAGATGAGCAGGCAGAAGGTCAGCAGGCCGCCCAGGATGGCGGTCAGGGAATAGGCCGTGATGCTGACCTTGATGAACTCGTAGGCCATGTCGTCATAGCGC
>JAJFIG010000559.1 GCA_021775195.1 Rhodospirillales bacterium
GGCGAGGGGCCCGGCGAGGAACAGGGCGAGGAAAAAGACCTGCGAGGCCCGGCGCAGGATCAGCCATCGGTGGGCCGGCCACCAGCCCTTGAGGGCCACCGCTTCGGCCCCCGGCGCCCAGCGCCCCGGTCCGTTTCCGGCGCTCACGGCTTGAACCCCTTGAAGCCGCCGTCCGGCGTCCGCCGGGGCAGCGCCGGTCCACGGACCGGACCCCCGGTGTATCCCCGGTCGGGCAGGTCGATGATTCCCTTGATCAGGGATTCGCCACGCTTGCGCTTTTCCTCCCAGCCGAGGCGGTAGTGTTCGCCCAGCCGGCCCCGGGCCATGTGTTCGGGCAGCACCCTGATCGCCGCCTCCTCGAGCACGCAGGCCCGTTCGCACTTGCCGCAGCCCGTGCACTGGTCCCCGTGGACGGTGGGGATGAACATGGCGTGCTTACCGGTGCGCACGTTGTGCTGGCGCTCCAGCGTGATCGCCTTGCCCATCAGCGGGCATACCCGGTAGCAGACGTCGCAGCGCAGGCCGAGGAAATTGAGGCAGGTTTCCGGGCTCACTACGACGGCGATGCCCATGCGCGCCTTGTCGATGTCGGTGAGGGCCTTGTCCAGGGCCCCGGTCGGACATGCGACGACGCAGGGGATGTCCTCGCACATCTCGCACGGCACCTCGCGGGCGACGAAATATGGTGTGCCCGGCGCCACGTCCCCGGCCCAACCCGCCAGGCGCAGGGTCTTGTAGGGACAGGCCCTGTCACACAGGCCGCAGTGCACGCAGGCCGACAGGAACCGGTCCCCGTCCAGCGCCCCGGGAGGACGAATGGCGCTCGCCGGCACCGCCTTGGCCCGCTCCGCCGAGACCCCGACGGCAAGACCCAGGATGCCGGCGCCACAGGCCGCCCGCGCCGCCCCGGCGAGCAGGCGCCGGCGGCTCAGGCCGCGCTGGGCAATGTCGGTTTCGTCAGCCATCATGGTGCGCCACTATCTTGTACGGGGAGGACGCGGCGCGCCCTCCCCTGCTCCCGTCTCAGGCCTTCACCACCTTGACGGCGCACTTCTTGAAGTCCGTCTCCTTGGAGATCGGACAGGTGGCGTCCAGGGTCAGCTTGTTGACCAGGCGCCCGGCGTCGAACCAGGGGATGAACACCAGCCCCTCCGGCACCCGGTTGCGCCCGCGGGTCTCGAGGGTGGTCAGCAGCTCGCCGCGGCGGGTCTGCATCTTCACCTCGTCGCCCCGCTTGAGACCCCGCTTCGTGGCGTCCGCCGGGTTCATGTAGCAGACCGCGTGGGGGTAGGCGCGGAAGAGTTCCGGCACCCGCCGGGTCATGGAGCCCGAATGCCAGTGTTCCAGCACCCGGCCGGTGGACAGCCACAGGTCGTATTCGGCGTCGGGGCTTTCCGCCGGCGGCTCGTAGGGCAGGGCGAAGATAATGGCCTTGCCGTCCTTCTTGCCGTAGAAGCGCACCCCCTCGCCCGGTTTGACATAAGGATCGAATCCCTCGCGGAAGCGCCACAGGGTCTCCTTGTCGTCGACCACCGGCCAGCGCAGGCCCCGGGCCAGGTGGTAGAGCTGGAATTCAGCCAGGTCGTGGGCCTTGCCGCGGCCGAAGCCAGCATATTCCTCGAACAGGCCCTTCTGGATGTAGAAGCCGAAGTGTTTGGCCTCGTCATTGTCAAAGCCCTTCTGGATCTCGCCGAGGCCGTACTTGTTCACCTGGCCATTGGCGTAAAGGATGTCGTAGAGGGTCTTGCCCTTGTATTCAGGCTTCTTGGCGATCAGGTCGGCGGGCCACACCTCTTCGACCTTGAAGCGCTTCGAGAACTCGATCACCTGCCAGAGGTCGGACTGGGCCTCCCCCGGGGGGTTCACCTGCTGGCGCCAGAACTGGGTGCGGCGCTCGGCGTTGCCGTACGCCCCTTCCTTTTCTGTCCACATGGCGGTGGGCAGGATCAGGTCCGCCGACAGCGCCGTCACCGTCGGATAGGGATCCGAGACGACGATGAAGTTCTCCGGGTTGCGGTAGCCGGGATAGGTCTCGGTGTTGAGGTTGGGCGCCGCCTGCATGTTGTTGTTGCACATCACCCAGTAGGCGTTGAGCTTGCCGTCCTTGAGCATCCGGTTCTGCAGCACGGCGTGGTAACCGGGCTTGCCGGGAATAGTGCCCTCGGGCAGCTTCCAAATCTTCTCCGCGATGTCCCGGTGGGGCTTCTTCATCACCACCAGGTCGGCGGGCAGCCGGTGGGCGAAGGTCCCCACCTCGCGCGCCGTGCCGCAGGCCGACGGCTGGCCGTTCAGCGAGAACGGCCCGTTGCCGGGCTCCGAGATTTTTCCGGTCAGGAGATGGATGTTGTAGACCAGGTTGTTGACCCAGGTGCCGCGGCTGTGCTGGTTGAAGCCCATGGTCCAGTAGGACACCACCTTGCGCTTGGGATCGGCGTAGAGCTCGGCCAGGGCTTCCAGGTCCTCGACCGGAACTCCCGACATCTTGCTCACCTTCTCCGCCGTGTACTCGGCGACGAAGGCCTTGAATTCATCGAAGGTCATGGGCTTGGAGCCCTTCGCCTTCTTGGCGTTCTTAGCCTTCTTCTCCAGCGGATGGCTGGGCCTGAGGCCGTAGCCGATATCGGTGTTGCCGCGCCGGATGTTGACGTGTCTGGCGACGAAGTCCTTGTTCACCCGGCCGGTGCTGATGATGTGGTTGGCGATGTAGTTGAGGATCGCCAGGTCCGTCTGCGGCTTGAACACCATGCCGATATCGGCGAGTTCGAAGTTGCGGTTCTCGAAGGTCGACAGCACCGCCACCCGGACATGTTCGGCGGTCAGCCGCCGGTCCGTCAGGCGCGACCACAGGATCGGGTGCATTTCCGACATGTTGGCGCCCCACAGCACGAAGGCATCGGCGTGCTCCAGGTCGTCGTAGCAGCCCATGGGTTCGTCGATGCCGAAGGTGCGGATGAAACCGGCCACCGCCGAGGCCATGCAGTGGCGCGCGTTGGGATCGATGTTGTTGGAGCGGAACCCGGCCTTGTAGAGCTTGGCCGCGGCATAGCCTTCCCACACCGTCCACTGGCCCGACCCGAACATGCCCACCGACGTCGGCCCCTTCTTCTTCAGGGCGTCCTTGAACTTTTCCGCCATGACGTCGAAGGCCTCGTCCCAGGAGACCGGCGTGAAATCGCCGTTCTTGTCGTACTTGCCGTTTGTCTTGCGCAGCAGCGGCGTCGTCAGGCGGTCCTTGCCGTACATGATCTTGGACAGGAAGTAGCCCTTGATGCAGTTGAGGCCCCGGTTCACCGGCGAATCCGGATCGCCCTGGGTGGCCACCACGCGCCCGTCCTTGGTCCCGACGAGGACGCTGCACCCGGTGCCGCAGAACCGGCATGGCGCCTTGTCCCAGCGGATGTCTTCTCCGGGAGCAGCCGCCTTTGTCAGGGTCGCCGGTACGCTCAAACCGGCGGCTGCCGCCGTCGCCGCGATGGCATTGGTCTTGATGAAGTCACGCCTGTTCATTTTCACGATCATTGCTGTGTCTCCTCCATGGACGAATCCGGATCTGTTTGGTGATAGACCAGGGATGCCGAAAGAACGCCGTCGATCTTGTGGATATCGGCCAGGGTCTCGCTGGCCATGCGTTGGGGTGTGTCTTCGATGGTGATGATCAGCCGCCCGTCATCGGTGCGCTGGTGCACCTCGATCCCGGGCAGGGCGGCGAGGACCTCGCCGACATCCGCCGCCCGTTCACGCCGGGCGTGGACGAGGACGCCGCAAATATTGAACTCTTCGGCGCCAGTTAACTTTTTATCGGACGTCACGCAGTGACCTCCTTCCATGCCGCCGTTACCCGGATGGCGTCCACCGGGCAGGGGCCGACACAGGCGCCGCAGCCGGTGCAGCGCCCGGCGTCGATGGCCGGCATCGTCGGTGTCGCGCCGGGCCGGAACCGGATCGCCCGGGGCTCGCACTGGTCCTCGCAGACACGGCAGGCGATTTGGGAATTGGCGAGGCAGCTCAGGGCCACCTCAATGCGGGCGTTCCACGGCGTCAGCCGGCGCCCCTCGGCATCCATGGCCGGCCCCAGCGCTCCCGTCGGGCAGGCCTCGACACAGGCCTGGCAGAAATCGCAGGCACCCTGGTCGAAAGAGATTTCAGGGAAACCGCCGCGCCCGGAAACGACGATGGCCGGCGGGCAGGCGCTGATACAATGGGTGCAGGTATGGCAGCGCTCGCAGGCATCGAAAAAGGCGACGCCGGCCAGCGCCCAGGGGGGTCTCAACGGGGGATCCGACCGCGTCCAATCTCCACGCAGCAGACCCGATCGAGAAACGGACCCGGTCATATCGCACCTTAGAGCCGGTCGCTGTTGTTGGCCACCGGAAAGGGGAGACAACCGATGGCGGCGGGGATTCTAATTATTGATATGGGTACGGGTCTTGACCGTGGTCAATGATCCGTCATTTTGCGGTGGGGAATGGGGAGAATTGTGTGGCCCTCCCCCGGCCACGCCGTCAACCGTTGCGGAACAGCCCCTCGGGCGACAGCACGAGCAGGGACACCAGTTCGGCCTGGCGCGTCACCCCGGTTTTCCGGTAGATGCGCTGAAGGTGTTTGCGGGCCGTGCCCTTGGCCATGCCCAGCTCCTCGGCGACGCTGTCGATGCTGTCGCCGATGACCAGCAGGGCGGCGAGGGCGGCTTCCGTTGGGGTCAGGCCGTAGATGCCCGTCAACATGTCCTCGGGGTAGTCGGGGCGGTCTTCGGGGTCGGACACCAGGACAACGGCCCCCGGCCGTTCCCAGGTGAACATTCCCAGGTTCTGGGCAAACGGCGTCACCATCACCTGGTACGGCCGCCGGTCCGATGAGCGGGGCAGCACGAGCGAGCCGCCCGCCCCATACCCGACGCCGCAACCGGCATCCACCGCGTCCCCGAGAAGCCTCTGCAGGGCATGGTCATCGGCGGGGTCCGGGGCGTGCAATTCTTCCCCATCCAGCACCAGGCCGTCGGCGACCTTGATCATGTCGCCGGCCATGCGGCTCGCGAACACGACCCGACCGCCCTCGTCGACGAAGAAGACGCCGAAGGGCAGACGTTCGAGGAGATCGGACGACGTGTCGAGCACCCGGCTGACACCGGAGAACCGGTCCTGCAGTTGCAACGCCCGCTGGATGTGGGGCGCCAGGAGCCCGATCCGGTCGTAGACGGCTTTTTCGAACGCTCCCTGGCGTTTGCCGCGGGG
>JAJFIG010000560.1 GCA_021775195.1 Rhodospirillales bacterium
GAAGACGAAGACCCCGCCGGGGTCGAGGAGGGCGGCGATGCCGGCGACCATGCCGGTGAGGTCGTCGGCATGGGCGAAGACGTTGTTGGCGGTGATCACCGAGGCGCCGCCGCGCTCGGCGTGAATCTCGCGGGCGAGATCGGGGGTGAAGAAGGCGGCCAGGGTCTCGATGCCCCGGGCACTGGCGGCGCGGGCGATATCGTGGGCCGGATCGACGCCGAGGACCCGCATCCCGGCCTCCTGGAAAAAGCCGAGCAGGGTGCCGTCGTTGGAGCCGATGTCGAGCACCAGGCTGTCGGCGGGCGTCGCGAACCGGTCGATGACGGCGTTGGCGTAGTCCTCGAAATGCCTGACGAACACCGGCGAGGTGCCGGAAACATAGACATAGTTCTCGAACAACACAGCCGGATCGACGACGTCGAGCAGCTGGGCGTGGCGGCAGTCGCCGCAGAGGAAGACATCGAGGGGAAAGGCCGCCTGGGGACGGTCCAGATCGGCCGCCGGGACGAAGGCGTTGGCGGGCGGCGTCGGCGTCAGCGAGAGCACCGGGTGCACGTCGGAACTCCCGCACAGCCGGCAGGTGGCGCGTCGCGTGTGGGCGTCGGCCACGACAGGTGCCCCGCTCAGTCGATGAGCTGGATGCGGACGACGTCGGCCTCGTAGGACTCCTGGTCGCGGGGATTGCGCGACAGGGTGAGGAAGGTGGTCTCCTCGAGGAATTTCATGGCGTGGTCGACCAGGGGCGGGGTGAAGACCATGTCGCCGGCGTTGACCCGCACCCGCTCCGGCTCGTCTTCGCTGCCGTGGGGGCGGTGGTAGTAGTCCATGGACCCGGAGAGCAGATAACAGTAATGCCAGTCGGTCTGGTGGTAGTGGTTGGCGCGCACGGTGTCCGGCGCCGAGGTGATCAGCGAGGCGCTTTCCATGGCCAGGTCGGCGAGGGGCTGAATGGCGCCGCGGGCGTCGGCGAACGACTTGTCCAGCGCCACCAGGGGCTCCTTGGGCCAATCGGCCTGCTCTTCTTCGGTCAATGGTCTGATCGTCATTCTTGAACTCCCATGGGTCTTCGGTGTGTCTGACTAGGATACGAACCGCTGCGTGATGATCATCCAGATGATGGCAACGACATGGCGGGCCCTGATCTTCTTGCCCTCGTCGTAGGAGCGGCCGTGATAGCTGATGGGCACCTCGTAAATCACCTCGGCCTGTTTCACCGTCCGCGCCAGGATTTCGGCATGCTGCTGCCAGCCGCTGGAACTCAGGCGGTCGGGATCGATCAGGCTCCTGCGGTAAAGCAGATAGCAACTGTAGATATCGGAAAATGTGCGGTTGTAGAGAACATTGAAGGTCTGGGTTATGACCGCATTGCCGACCTTGTGCCAGAAATAATGAACGCGGGTGTAGCGGGGCGCCGTGAAGCGGCTTCCCATGACCACGTCGGCGTCGAACTCCTTCACCGGGAACAGCATGGCGCCGTAGTCCTCGGGGTCGTATTCCAGGTCGGCGTCCTGGAACAGGACGTAATCCCCGCTGGCCTTCTTCAGGCCCTCCTTGACGGCGCCGCCCTTGCCCCGGTTCTCGGGCAGGCGGACGAGGTGGTCGTAGAGGTCGGGGCGTTCCTCGAGGAGGGCCACGGTGCGGTCCTTGGACCCGTCGTCGATGACGACGACCTCGAACGCGACGCCCTCGACCGACTGCGCCCTCACCCGGCCGAGAAGCTCGACGATGGTCGTCTCTTCGTTGTAGGCGGGGACGATGATACTGAGCTTGATCATGGGCTGTCGGCGGGGGTCCCTGTGGTCGGGGGGTTCATATCACAGAACCGACTTGTGTGAACCTTCAAAAGGGCTTCTCGGCGACGGCGATGACGTTCTTGCCCAGGGGAGGCGGGACCAGGCGCTCGGCTAGCCGGGTCAGGGGAACGCCCACGGCGTCATAGAGCCGCACGGCCCGGGGGTCGAACGCGGTGCTGCCGCCGACGGTGTTGACCAGCCACCAGGGCAGGACGCCCAGCGCGTCCATGTAGCGGGCGAACCGTACATCGAACCCCGCCTCGGCCAGGCACCGGGTCAGAACGTCCTTGGTGTAACGCCGGTAATGGCCGACGACTTCGTCAAGGCGGCTGAAAAGAAAGGGCATGGCCGGGACAAAGACGAGCAGGGTGCCGCCGGGTTTCAACATCCTATGCAATCCGGCCACGGCCGCGGCGTCGTCCTCGATGTGTTCGAGGACGTTGACCATGACCACGGTGTCATAGGTCTCCGGCTCTCCCTGTTCGATACGGGTTTCGAGGGTCTCGGCAAAAACGCTGACCGTGGGCTCATTGGCGAACCGCCGGCGAAGCTGTCCCACCAGATTGGGCGACGGCTCGACCAGATCGAGGGACGACACCGAGGGCAGGATCCGTTCCGATATGGTGCCCAGGCCGGCCCCGAACTCGGCCGCGCGGCCGCGAAGATGGGGGCGGAAGCACTCCATGATCCAGTCATGGTAGCGGGGCATGTCGGCGACCGCCTCGAGGTCCTTGCCTTCGTAGGAAACCGATTCAGACATGGCTGTAATTCAACGGGAACATGGGGCGCCGGTCAGCTTGATAAGGCGCATGCGGCCCTCGCCGGTGCTGGCGGCGGCCAAGGTGCGCGATCCGATCGTCCGGGTGGTGAAATCCCTGACCGGCTCGGCACAGCCCTCTTCGATCAAGGACGGCCACAACCGGGTGCCGCGGGTCGGCTCGTCCTCTGTCCCGGAAACGTTGACCAGCAGGTGGGTTACCTGCTGGCGGCGCAGTTGGCGGAGGAAACGCGCCGGATCGTCGGCCCCGGGCAGGGTGTCGACGCGGGCCTCGAAGAAGACGTGGGCATAGAAGACCGGGACCCGTAACAGGTAGTTGAGCTGGCGGTTGAACAGGAGTACGCGGTCCGATGGGCCCAGGTTGGCGTTGATCCA
>JAJFIG010000057.1 GCA_021775195.1 Rhodospirillales bacterium
GAAGGGGCGCTTGCCTTGCAGGGCTCGCCGCCCTGGCTTGTCTTGCGCCGGCGCCGGCGGTTGCCGCCGACTCGGCGGTGATCATGATGTATCACCGGTTCGGGGAATCCAAATTCCCGTCAACGAACATCACCATCGAACAGTTCGAGTCCCACATCGCGGAACTCCAGAAGGGCACCTATACGGTGCTGCCGGTGCCCGAGATCATCGCCGCCCTCCGCGCCGGGCGGCGCCTGCCGGAACGAACCGTCGGCCTGACCGTCGACGACGCCTACCTGTCGGTCTACCGGCGGGCGTGGCCACGGCTGAAGAAGGCGGGGCTCCCGTTCACGCTGTTCGTCGCCACCGACGCCGTCGACCGCGGTCTCGCCGGATCCATGAACTGGGATCAGATCCGCGAACTGGCCGCCGCCGGCGTCACCATCGGCAGCCAGACGGCGACCCACCTGCACATGGCCCGGTCGGGCGCGGCGCGAAACCAGAAGGATTTGGATAAATCCAACGCCCGATTCATCGAGGAACTTGGAAAACAGCCGCGGCTCTTCGCCTATCCCTATGGCGAGGCCAGCCTGGCGGTGGCGGCGCTGGTCAAGAAGTCCGGGTTCACGGCGTCGTTCGGCCAGCATTCAGGGGTCATGAACCGGACCGACGATTTCTTTTTTCTGCCGCGGTTCGCCATGAACGAGAATTACGGCAGCCTTCAGCGCTTCCGCCTCGCCGCCAACGCCCTTCCCCTGCCGGTTACCGATTTCACGCCGCCCGATCCGACCATCAGCGGCGAGAACCCGCCGGCCATCGGGTTCTCGATCGTCGGCAACATCAAGGGTTTGCAGCGCCTTACCTGCTATGCCTCCCACGAAGGCAAGGTGCGTCAGGAGCGTCTTGTCGATACGCGGATCGAGGTGCGCCTGAAAAAGGCGCTGCCCAAGGGGCGGACACGCCTGAACTGCACCATGCCGGCGGACGGCGGGCGCTGGCGCTGGCTGGGACGCCAGTTCTACGTCCGCCCGTGACCGGGCGGGCGGGCCTTACAAAATTACTTTGAGGATCAGATCAGCGGCTTGACGGCGGAGTCGTGGAGCCGGGCGTCATCGAGCCGGTGCAGGCCGTTGACGCGAATAATGGTGCGCAGGGTCTCGACGTAGACCAAGCCCCGTTCGGAATACCGGGTCAGGGTGCCGGCGAGAACGTTGCCGTCGATGGGTTCGCCGTTACGGCGCATGGTGGTGCGCAAATGACGCAGGGTCCTGTAGGCGCGATGGGTATTGAGGTTGCGGGCATAGGCGCGGACCGAATCGAGAATGCTGTCGAAGGCCCTGATGGTGTGCTTCTTGCCTTCATCGCGCTGGCGCGGGACCAGGTTACCGTCCTCGGAAAAGGTCCACTGGCCGAAGACGGCGTTGCCTTCGCGGACGAAGCGCGAGGTGCCCCAGCCGCTTTCCTCGGCCCCCTGGGCCAGGGCCAGGGACGGCGGAATAACGTCGACCCTGTGCAACAGGGCACTGACGTCGCCCCGTTTCACCCGGTAGCGGTCGGCCATCACGCTCAGCCACAACCGGTCGGCGGCATCCAGGCGTTGGCCGAGGCGCTGGCGGGCCTGAAGTTTCCAGAGGCGCCGACGGTCGGCAAGAAGGTCCTCGTTCACCTGCAGGATCAGGGGGAGCAGGGTCTGGAAGAACACGGCCTTGCGTACCTTGCTGTCGCGGACGTCGGCGAGATCCCTGGGCAGGCGGGCGAGGAACAGCCGAGGAACCCGCCCCTTGCCGGACAGGACCGTCTCGAGATCGTAATCGAGGTGGGTGAAGGTGTCGGAAAGCTTGCGTGTCGTCGGCAGCGTGGACGTACCGGGATAGGGATCGAGGCCCTTCAAACCGGGCTTGCGGGCCGGATCGCCCGATGGGGGTGCCAGAGTCGTGGATAGAGCCGCCGGTTCGATGGAAAGGGATCCCGACGTCATCGCCAGGGCACCCTTCGGCGCCGATGTCGCCCAAACCGGTGGCTGGGAGATAATCGCCGTTACAAGGATGATGACCAGGGCCGCAAGAAAACCCAATGCAATGCGTTCAAAGATCATGCTCGTCAGGGGATTTGGTGAAAACAGTTTGCCGTCGTCTCATTCCGACAACTTCGGCCAAAGAAAATCCCCTACTCCCTACCTGGCAAGAGCCGAGGCCCTTGCGTTCATGCCAACCGGGTGGGGTCCAGGGGCCAACGAACGGCCTCCTTTTAGTAAAATTTTATCTAAATTGCGAGCTTTATTTTCGCCCAAAAAGAGCGCATATCCAGAACGTACAATAATAATTTGTTTGTTTTCAATGATTTATAATTTGGTGCTGCGGGTTTGAATCAAAACGACCGCCCAGGCGTCTGGGACGCCCACAAGGCCAAGACACGAAGCCCGGAAAACGGCGGAAAATACGCCAAAAAAAAGGGGCTGGAGAGGCCGCCACGGGGCCCGAACCGCCCTCCCCCGACAGGATCTTCAGGGGTGCAGGAAGCCGATGGTGTCCTGAACCTCCCTGAGGACGGGGGCGGCGAGGGCGCGAGCCCGTTCGGCGCCCTGGCGCAGGACGCCGTCGACGTAAGCCGTATCGGCGAGGAGGCGGCGCATTTCGGTGTCGATGGGATCGAGGACCGAAACCGCGAGGTCGGAGAGATCCTGTTTGAAGGCCGAAAACTGGCCGCCGCCGAAGCGGCTACAAACATCGTCGATGGTGGTGTCGGAGAGGGCGGCGTAGATGCCCATCAGATTGGCGGCCTCGGGGCGGCCCTCGAACCCGGCCGGGCTCTCGGGCAGGGGCTCGGGGTCGGTTTTCGCCTTGCGGATCTTCTTGGCGATGTCGTCGGCGCTGTCGGTCATGTTGATGCGCGAATAGCCCGACGGGTCGGACTTGCTCATCTTGGCGGTGCCGTCGCGCAGGGACATGACCCGCGTCGCCGTGCCGAAGATCAGGGGCTCGACGATGGGGAACAGGTCGACGCCGGTGTCGCTGTTGAACTTCTGGGCGATGTCCCGGGCCAGTTCCAGGTGCTGCTTCTGGTCCTCGCCGACGGGGACGTGGGTGGCCTTGTAAAGCAGGATGTCGGCGGCCATCAGGTTGGGATAGGCGTAGAGGCCGACGGAGGCGTTCTCGCGGTGCTTGCCGGCCTTTTCCTTGAACTGGGTCATGCGGTTGAGCCAGCCCAGCCTGGCGACGCAGTTCAAGATCCAGGCCAGTTCGGCGTGGCCCGAGACCTGGCTCTGGTTGAAGATGATGTGGCGCGCCGGATCAACGCCGGCGGCCAACATGGCGGCGGCGACCTCGCGGGTGCTGGCGGTGAGCTGGGCGGGATCCTGCCAGACCGTGATCGCGTGCATGTCGACGACGCAGAACAGGCAGTCGTAGTCGTCCTGCAGGCGGACCCAGTTGCGGATGGCGCCCAGGTAGTTGCCGAGGTGGAGGTCGCCGGTGGGCTGGACGCCCGAGAAAATGCGTTTCATGGTCGGTCTCTCCGCCCGCCGGGGGCTTCATCCTGGAGCGGCGGAGTTATGGCGCTTCGGGCGCAGGCGGTCAAGCGGTCAAGCGGTATCCTCGCCGCGCATCAGGGCGCGGACGTCGCCGACGCTGGCGGCGCCGGTGATCCGGGCAAGGACGGCGAAGGCCGCGAGGCCGGCCGCGACCAGGATGCAAAGCCCGGTGATCCGTTGCACCTGACCGCCGTCCAGCAGGCCCTCCAGGCCCCCCATGGCGAGGACAAGAACGGCGGCCATGCCGGCGCTGGCTAGGACGGTCCGGGGAAGCCGGGCGCGCAGGCGGCGGTCGATGTCGAGCTGGCCGCGGCGGCGCAGGATGAAGGCCAGCAGCCCGGCATTCAACCACGATGAAACCACCGTCGCCATGGCGATGCCGACATGCTTGAAAGGGCCCATCAGGATCAGGTTCAAGACCAGGTTGGTGACCAGGCACACGGTGGCCACCTTGACCGGCGTCGCCGTGTCCTCGCGGGCGAAGTAGCCCGGGGTCAGGGCCTTGACCAGGACATAGGCGGGCAGGCCGATGGCATAGACGGCAAGGGCCGATGACGTCCGCGCGACCTCGGAAGTGCCGAACTCGCCGCGCTGGAAAAGGGCGGCGATCACCGGATCGGCGATGACCATGAGGGCCGCCGCCGCCGGCAGGGTGAACAGGAGGGAGAACTCGAGGGCCCGGTTCTGGCTTTCCATGGCGGCGGCGGCGTCGCCGCCCCGGACCTGGCGCGACAGCAGGGGCAGGAGCGCGGTGCCGACGGCGACCCCGATGACCCCCAGGGGCAGCTGGTTCACCCGGTCGGCGTAAAACAGATACGAGATCGATCCCGACGGCAGCAGCGAGGCGATGATGGTGTCGATCACCAGATTGATCTGGTAGATGCCGGCGCCGACGGCGACGGGAATGATGCGGCGGACGAGCAGGCGGACCCCGGGGGTGAGGCGAGGGCGCGGCAGCTTGAGCGGCATCCCGGCCCGGGCGCAGTTGGCGAGCATCCAAACGAACTGCACGATGCCGGCGCCGGCGACACCCCAGGCGAGGGAATGGGCCGGAGTCTCGGTCAGGGGTGCCAGCCCGAGGATGGCGGCGATCAGGCACAGGTTGAGGAGGATCGGGGTCGCCGCGGCGGCGGCGAAGCGGTCGAGGGAATTGAGCACTCCGGCCATGAGCGAGACCAGGGAGATCAGCAGCAGGTAGGGAAAGGTGATACGGGTGAGCTGCACGGCGAGGGTGAACTTGGCGGGATCGGAGACGAACCCCGGGGCGAAGCCGTGCATGAGCACGGGCATGGCGACCTCGACGGCGACGACGAAGGCGAGCAGCGACCACAGGAGGACGCTCAACGCCTGCTCGGCGAAGGCACGCGCCGTATCGCGGCCCTCGGTCTCGATCAGGCCGGCGAAGATGGGCACGAAGGCGGCGGTGAAGGCGCCCTCGGCGAACAGCCGGCGGAACAGGTTGGGGAACTTGAAGGCAACGAAGAAGACGTCGGCGAAGAAACCGGCGCCGAGGATGGCGGCGATCAGGATATCGCGGATGAACCCGAGTACCCTGCTGATCATGGTGAAGCTGCCGACGGTGGCGATGGAGCGAAGTAGGACCATGGGATCTCGTTAACAAGTGCGGGTCACGGCATCCGCCGGACAGGGGGGCCTTCGATAGCGGTTGTTTATGGCACGGTCATGGCGCCAAATGTTGGATTCTATCCAATTGCAAGCCTATTCGGCCGCCGCCGCGTCCGCCATCGCCTTTTCGGTGCCAGTGGGGTCGACGGCGGCCAGGACGCCGGCACGGACGCCCTTGATGCGGTCCTCGCTCTCGACCTTGAGGCCGAAAACGTCCTTGACGTAAAAGACGTCGACGACCCTCTCGCCATAAGTGGAGACGTGGGCGCTGGCAACCTGGAGACCGCATTCGGTCAGGGCCTCGGTGACGTCGTGGAGGAACCCGGGGCGGTCGCGGCCGTTGACCTCGATGACCGTGTGGTTGGCGCTGGCCTTGTTGTCGATCAGGACCCTGGGCGGCACCTTGAAGACACCGGTTCGGCTGGGAAGGGCATTGTGGCGCATGGCCTGCAGTTCGCGCTCCGTGTGCAGTTGCCCGGAGAGGGCGTCGCCGATGCGTTTCCACACCTTCTCCAGCCTCGGCTTGCTGTCGAAGGCGCCGCGCCGGGCGTCCTGGATGTAAAAGGTATCGAGGGCCATGCCGTTGGAGAGGGTGTTGATCTTGGCATCGACGATGGAGGCACCGCTGAGGGCCATGGCGCCGGCGATGCCCATGAACAGTCCGGGATGGTCGGGGGCGTAGATGATGACCTCGGTGACGTCGCGTTCGCGCTCGACCCGGGTTTCGATGTGGAGCCTCAGGCCGGCCTGTTCGGCCTTGTGGATCAGGGTCGCGTGGCGAAGGTGGGTGTCGGCGTCGAAGCTCAGCCAATAGTCGGGATAGCCGCGGTCGAGGTGCTCGTCGATCTCTTCCCGGGTCCAGCCGTCGAGACGCCCGGCAAGAGTGTTTTTGGCGCTTTCGACGCGGGCGTCGCGGCGTTCGGTCGGCAGCCCGCCGGTCATCAGTTCCGCCGCCCGGTAATAGAGCTCGCGCAACAGGGTCGCCTTCCATCCGTTCCAGACTCCCGGCCCGACGGCCCGGATATCGGCGACGGTCAGGATCAGGAGCAGGCGCAGGCGTTCCGGCGACTGCACGAGTTCGGTGAAGTCGCTGACCGTCTTGGGGTCGTCGATGTCGCGCTTGAAGGCGGTGTTGCTCATCAGCAGGTGATGACGGATGAGCCAGGAAACGGTCTCGGTCTCCCAGTCGTTGAGGGCGAAGCGGGGACCGAGCTTGAGGGCAACCTCGGCCCCGAGCACGGAATGATCGCCGCCCCGGCCCTTGGCGATGTCGTGCAGGAGCACCGCCATGTAAAGGGCCTCGCGGGACTGGACCTCGCCGATCACCGAACAGGCCACCGGATGGTCGTCCTTGAGCGCACCGTTCTCGATGCGATGGAGGATCCCGATGGCGCGGATGGTGTGCTCGTCGACGGTGTAGACGTGGTACATGTCGTACTGCATCTGGGCCACGACGCGCCCGAAATCGGGAACGAAGCGGCCGAACACGCCGGCCTCGTTGAGCCGCCGCAGCGAGGTTTCGGGATCATTGCGGGAGGTCAGGGTCTCCATGAACAGGCGGTTGGCCTCGGCATCGTCACGCAGGTTGTTGTTGATGAGCCTGAGGCTGCGGGTGACCAGGCGCAGGGCCTCGGGATGGATGTCGAGGCCGTGGCGCTGGGCTTCCCGGAACAGGCGGATCAGTTTCACCGGTTCGGTCTTGAAGGCGTCGTCGCTGTCGACGTTCAACCGGTCGCCGTCGCGGCGGAATCCCTCGATGGCGCGCTTGGGGAAAAACAGGGACGGGAGATGGAAGCGGGACCTCGGCTTGCGGTGCTGTTCCTCGAGCACGGCACAGAGGATGCGGGTCAGGTCGCCGACGTTCTTGGCGACCAGGAAATAGTGTTTCATGAAGCGCTCGACGCCACGGGAGCCGGCGTGATCGGTATAGCCCATGCGCTCGCCGATGGCGGTCTGGACGTCGAAGGTCAGACGCTCCTCGGGCCGCTCGGCGAGGTAGTGGAGATGGCAGCGCACGGTCCACAGGAAGTTCTCCGCCTTGGCGAAACGGCGGGCATCGGCAACCGTGAGGACGCCGCGCTCGACGAGCTCCGAGACGCCGTTGACCTGATACAGGTAGCGGGTGATCCAGAACAGGGTCTGGAGGTCGCGCAATCCCCCCTTGCCCTCCTTGACGTTGGGTTCCAGGACGTAGCGGGTGTCGCCCATGCGTTCGTGCCGGGCATCGCGCTCGCCGAGCTTGGCCTCGACGAAATCGGGCCCGCTGGCGGTGACGATTTCCTTGGCGAAGCGTTCCTGGAATTGGCGGAAAATCGTTTCGTCACCCCAAAGAAAGCGCGCCTCGAGCAGGCTGGTACGGATGGTCAGGTCGTCGCGGGCAAGGCGGATGCAGTCGTCCACCGAACGGGTCGCGTGGCCGACCTTGAGGCCGAGGTCCCAGAGCATGTAGAGGATGAACTCGATGACCTGCTCGGTGTGGGGGGTCTGCTTGTAGGGGAGCAGGAACATCAGGTCGATGTCCGACTGAGGCGCCAGTTCACCACGGCCGTAGCCACCGGTGGCGGCGACGCACAGTTGTTCGCCGGTGGTCGGGTTGGCGGCCCGGTAGACGTAGGTCACGGCGAAATCATGGATCGTCCGCACCAGCTGGTCGATGAGGAAGGCGCCGGTGCGGATGATCTCGGATCCGGGGACCGCGTCGTCCTCGAAGCGGCGGCGGACCTCGTCACGGCCGGCGTGCAGGGTCTCCTTGAAGATGTCCAGCACCTGCCCCTGGGTCTTCGATCGATACCCGGACCAGCTCACGAGCTCGTCGAGGCGGCTCATGAGGGCCTTGCGGTCGATCACGTCGCGCTGTTTGCGAATCCGGGCCATGCGGTATCCGAAATTATCCGATTCATATATATAAAGCAGGGGTGAGCCGGGCGCCGCTTCTTTCTGATATTCCGGGTGCCGGGCGCGGACCGACGGGAGGGTGGCATGACACCCCGATTCCTGCTCATCATCGATGTCCAGACAGGTTTCATCAACCAGTGGACGGAGCACATCCCGGCCCGGGTCGAGGCCCTGCAGGAGGACTTCGAGCGGGTCCGCGTCACCCGCTTCTTCAACCCGGAAGGATCGATGCACCGGAAGCTGATCGGCTGGGGGCGGTTCGCGCCGGGTTCCGACGACATCCGGCTCGCCTTCACGCCCAGGCCCGACGCGGCCGTCGTCGACAAGTCGACCTATACCTGCGCCGACGCGGCCTGGATCGGCGAACTGCACCGGGACGGCATCGGGCGCGTGCATCTGTGCGGCATCGCCACCGACAACTGCGTCCTCAAGACCGCCGTCGACCTGTTCGAGGCCGGAATCGAGCCGGTGGTCCTGGCCGACGCCTGCGCCAGCCACGGCGGGCCCGAGTGTCACGAGGCGGGGCTGATGCTGCTGCGCCGGTTCATCGGCGAGGGGCAGGTTGTTGATACCAACCTGCACAAATAGGCACCCCTTGTGACGGCGTTTCGAGGTTTCCGGTTAGGAGCCTGTCGCGCCGTGATGCTGGAGCATCACAAGCGGCGGGGGACGACATCCAGAAGCCTCGAAACGCCGCCGTTCCGGTCGCGTTTCGCGCTCCCTCGGGGCGTCGGGAAGGCTTGACGATGTCCCCGCAT
>JAJFIG010000561.1 GCA_021775195.1 Rhodospirillales bacterium
TGTCGCCCCCGCCTCCCCCCGCATCGCCGCCCCCCGGACCGCCGGGAGACCCTTCCCCACCGACGTCCGAGGCTCCGGGGTCGCCCTCGTCACTGCCTGGGCCGCCCGGCGACCCCTCGCCCCCAACATCCGAGGTACCGGGACCGCCCGGGGCCGAACCCGTTGCGGTCGCCCCCGCCTCGGACGAGGCCGCCGCCTCGTTGGCCGCGGCGTTGGCCGCATTAGCCGCCGCATTAGCAGGATCAGGGCCGAGGTTCGCCACGTCCTCCGCATCGACAGGGGCCGGCGTCGGCGCGTTCTCGTTCTCGGCCAAAGCGGCTTGATGCTCCTCGCCCAGGAACGCTGGCGGTTCTGGGTTAGCCAAGCCAGCCAAGGCAAGGGCCGCCTTAATGGCCACCGGCGCCATCGGGTTAGCAAGGCCGGTGAGGCCGATCCCAATGTTTGCGACAGTCGGGTTGGTGTGCCCAATACCGATGGTGTCAGCTATTGCGTTCAGCCCGGCCATCGACGTTGCGTTAAGCCCCATCGCATCGCCAAGTCCACCAAGAGCCGAACCAGAAGCGCCCACCCCAGTCCCATCCGGATTCCCAGGATTGCCTGTATCGGGACCGACGTCGCCCTGGGGGTCGTCTCCTTCGTTGCCGCCTGGGCTACCCCCCGAAGGATCACCCCCGCCCGGATCCTCGAACACGGGCGGCGGCGCCGGCGGTGCCGGGAAGGGAAGCGCGGGGGCGGCGCCACTGACCGGCTGGTTCCGGGCCGGAACGTAGTCGAAGAACGGATGCTCCCCGCCGGTCTGCCCGTAGGTGAAGAAGTCGCCGCCATAGGGCGCGTTGCGAATCAGGTCGTAGTAGCGATCAGGCATATTCTCGTCCTTTCGGCCGCCCGGCAGCAAATGAGTATTCTCAGTTTATTGTCGGTGGCGTCTCTTCGTCATCGGTGTCAAGGGCCCCCAGCCGCAGCAGCGCCCGCTCCTCCTCGTTCAGATCGGAGAGGTGTTTCTTCAGTTCGTCGTCTGTCATGTCCTCGAAACGCTGTCGCAGGCTCATCGACTTGATCGGGCCGCCGTCACGGCCGGTCAGCTCGCGCCGGTTGGTGAAGGCGTTGCCCATCTCCTTGGCCGCCTGCTCCAGGAGCGAAGAGGCCAGGGCCAGGTTGCGCATGTCCCGGGCCGTCCGGTACGCACGCTCTAGCTCCCGCAGGCGCCACGCCTTATGGGAGATAGGAACGGTTGAGACGTCCTCCCGGAAAGCCTTACGGACCCTCCAGAACAGCGTCTTCAATGACTCCGACAAGCTCTCCCCCTGGCGCGTCGTCGGGTCGTAGTGCTGGACAGACTGCCGTGTGATCTCGACCCCAAATTCTTCTTTGACAGCTTTGGCGACTTCGCTGGGCCTTTCAAATGCTGCAAGTCGGTGCACGACAAAACGTTTCTGGCTGTCATTCAGGCTGCGCGGCTTCCCCTGTTTCCTCGGATTTGTCAGCCCTCGGTCAACTCTTTGCCCAGTTCTTGAATTCTGGTTCTTCCCTCTTTCCTTACCGGCCATGTCTTTCTCCTTCGATGCCTTGCATCACCTGCTTAGCGAAGTGGTTGCGGTCGATGGCATCGTTATTCAAACCTTATTGGTCCTCGCGCGCGTGCACGCGCACGCGCGCGAGAGGCGGACTTGTTGTCGGAACTTCAAGAGCTTCGTCCAAGGCACGAATGCACGCCCCGATGTGAGCGCGGACCCGGGCCAGGTAGCGTGCTGCTGAATCGGTCGCCGATGAGTTCCTATATCGCGTCGCTCTCCCCCAAAGGGGAGCGACAGCGTATACGTACGTAAGTACGTAGGAGCACACGCCCCGCAGACTGCCCGCAATGTTTTCAATGACTTGCCCATGTACTTCCCGCACTTCCCGCACATCTCCCGCCGCAATAAAATCAATCACTTACCAAGGCACCTTCCGCACTTCCCGCACCCTCATTTCCGGTTCTTGCGATGACTTTTTGCCAGTGCCGGTCTGTACCCTTTACCTCCTCAACACGAATTTTTCCGTCGCTGAACAGCGCGTTCATGGCACGCTCGAATTCCCGTTTCCTGATGCGGCCACCCTCTGGGATGGAGGCGAACACGGCTGGGGCATACCGCGGGCTGTTCCGGGCGTCAGTGACGTACCGGCCCTGGGCCGCGGTGGCATCTAGGCAATTGAGAAAGACATCCTCGACCTTGCGGCGCTCGATGGTGCCGAAAATGCCCGTCGCAACCTCCTTGGCGATGAAAGCGCCGTCCGACCACAGCAGGTTGATCTGATCATTGATGCCGGCGTAGTTCGCTTTCTTCCGCTGCAAAACCCGTTCGTCTTGGTTCCCCGTTTCGCCTTCGTCCTCCTTCGGTCGTGTCAGATAAAACCTCGACCGCACGGCGTTGTTCCAAGCCGTGGAACCGGACATACCGGACCCTGTGTTGAGCCCCGACAACGAAGGGTGTGCAGTCAGCACAACCGTCCCGTCCTTGTCGCCCATGTCGCGGGCCAGGCTGGCCAGGACTTGAATAAATCGCCGCGCATGGGGCCGCGAATTCTCGTTGCCCGGGAACAGGTCGTGCAGGCTGTCGAGAACGATGAGCTCGGCACCGAAATCCTGGGTCAGGTTATGGATTTGTTGGAACAGTTCCGTCGGTTGGCCGGGCGCCTCCCAACCTTCGAAAGTCATCAACGAATTTTCTTCCCCGACTCGGGACACCCACTGTAGGTTTTCCAGGTCTGCGAAACCTATATCGAGGTGCCGGTTGATGGCATCCTGGCGACGGTGGAGTTCATCCCCGTCGTCCTCGCAGAAGAGGCCAATTGCCCGGCACGGCATGGTGCGTTGCCCGAGCCAGTCCTTGCCCACGGCCGCGCACGTCAGGAGCTGCTGGGCCAACAGGCTCTTGCCGACCCCGCCATCGCCAGCAAGCATTGTCACGGTCCCCGCCGGAACCCAGTCGTCAACGAGCCAGCGGCGCTCGGGGATCGGCTTTCCGTCCAGGGTGATCGGGTCAACGACGCCATGTATCCCCGGCGTAATGTATCCAGGATTCGGCGCGTCAAAATGCTTCCGACGCCTCACCTCTTCGAGGGATACCCGCTTGTTCATGCTGCGGCCCTCGGGATGGTGATCTTTGGCAGGCGCGGCTTTGG
>JAJFIG010000562.1 GCA_021775195.1 Rhodospirillales bacterium
ACACCCTGTTCGACGCCTGCGATGCCTCAGCCCGCGATCTGATCCGCCCCGAGTTCCTGAAGTCCCAGGTCGAGATCGGTACCCGGGTATGCCAGACCGTGCAGCAGGCCCGCGATGATCTGGCTTGGCTGCGCCAATGCATCGTCGAGGCAACCAGCTCCAGCAACATTGCCCCCATCGCCGCCTCCACCCATCCCTTTTCCGAATGGCAGGAGCAGCAGCACACCGACAAGGCCCGCTATCACATCCTGGCCCGCGATATGCAGGCCGTGGCCCGGCGCATGCTGATCTGCGGCATGCACGTCCACGTCGGCATCGAGGACGATGAATTGCGCATCGATCTGATGCGCCAGATCAGCTATTTCCTGCCCCATCTACTGGCGCTCAGCACCTCGTCGCCGTTCTGGCGCGGCGAGAACACGGGCCTCAAGTCCTACCGGGTGACCGTGTTCAACGGCCTGCCTCGCACCGGCTTGCCGGAACAGTTCGACTCCTTTCAGGAATACCAGCGTCACGTGGACATGCTGGTCCGGGCGGGCCTGATGGAGGACGCCACCATGATCTGGTGGGACGCGCGCCTGAGCGCCCGCTTCCCGACCCTGGAAATGCGCATCACCGATGTCTGCACCCGTCTCGACGACGCCGTCGCCATCGCCGCCCTCTACGTCTGCATCCTGCGTTTCCTCTACCGCCTGCGGCGCAACAACCAGCGCTGGCGCATCTACAACGACATGCTGGTCAACGAGAACCGCTGGCGCGCCCAGCGTTATGGCTTCGACGAGGGCCTTGTGGATTTCGGCAGGGGCGAGTTAGTTCCCTGCGCCGACCTCATCGACGAACTGCTGGAGCTGATCAAGGAGGACGCGGAAGCCCTGGCCTGCGTCGCCGAGGTCAACCACTGCCGCCGCATCCTTACTGAGGGCACCAGCGCCCACCGCCAGCAGGCCACCTACGCCAATGCCATCAAGGCCGGCGCCGACCGCCAGGAAGCCCTGAACGCGGTCGTCGATCAGTTGATCGAGGAAACGGTGCTGGGTCTCTGATCGTCGTCGGCGATCGACGTCAGTAGACGATCAGGCAACGGTCGACGGCTTCCTCCAGGGACTGAAGGAGCGCCCGTCCCACCGAGCCGCCGTCGCCCATGACCTTTTCGCGCAGCACGGCGCGCATGGCATCGATGTGGGCCTTGACCACTTCGACGGCGTTGTCGTCCTCGCGGCAACCCTCGCCGGTGCAGTCATAGAGCATCTTGCCGAAGGTCGTGATCAGCGAATACCCGAAGGTCCCCCCCTGGCCGCGCAGTTCGTGGGCCAGCAGGTTGATATCCTGGAAGTGTTTTGACCGGCTGCCCTCGCTCCCGAGGGCCTCGGCACAAAGGTTGGAAAGCTGCTTGAGGTAATCCTGGGCCCATTCGGCGAAGTCCAGGGCATCCCGCTGAAGCTGGGCTTCCGCCTCCTCCAGCAGGTCCATGGGCAATTCCATCGGCCCGCTATCACCCCCGCCACCAACCTTTTCCTTGAGCGAATTGGGGAGGCGGAAATACCAGACGTCGGACGGCGTTTTCGGTTTCACCACCTTATCCGCCGAATAGACGATGACCACGTCCTTTTCGTCCTTGACCCGGCGTTCCGTCTCCGGCGGGCCGATGTCCCGGCGCCGGCGGTCTGGACCGAAGTAGTCGTGGGTAACGACGAACTGGCGCGGGTACTCGACAATCTCGAGGATTTTGCGCGACATCGACTCGACGGAGAACGGTTTGGCCAGGAACTCGGTGACACCCAGGTCCCGGGAGGCAACGACGTACTCCTTGTCGGCGGCCCCCGACAGCATGATGAAGGGGATCATCCGGTTCGGCGACTCCTTCGCCGTCCTTAGCCAGCGTAGCAACAGAAGCCCGTTCATCGGCGACATCACAAGGTCGGAGACGACCAGGTCCGTCCCCGCTATGCCCGATTTCTTGCGGGTCAGGTGGGCGTCCTTGAAATAGTCTATGGCCTCGGCCCCGTTGGCCACCCCGGAGACCTGGGCGAAACCCAGTTGACGCAGCAGATTCTCGACAATCCTGCGGATGTAGGCGTTGTCCTCGATCACCAGGACGCTGAGTCGGTCGAAATTGCAGACAGCCAAAGTCACTCCCCCCGCCGGAATCGTAACATATGGTATTGCTACCTTTCGAAAGGCGCAACATTTAGATGAACAGAATTTCCACGACCCGGCGGCCGGGCTACCTCTTGCGGCCTGGACGGCACCCCGATTATGGTCCCTCCGGAGGGCCCGCCCCGAAGACGGGTCCAGGATCAACATGGGAGGCATGGAATGGCAAATATCGAGGCCGTTGCGGCGGATCGCCTGCGAAGTTTTGTTGAGCGGATCGAGCGCCTGGAAGACGAAAAGGCGGCGCTGGCCGCCGACATCCGCGAGGTTTACTCGGAGGCCAAGGGCACCGGCTTCGACATCAAGATTCTGCGCCAGATCGTTCGTCTGCGGAAGATGGACCAGAGCGACCGCCGCGAGCAGGAGGAACTGCTCGAGCTCTACAAGGGCGCTCTCGGCCTTTAACCGGGTAGCGCAACCTTTTCCGCCAGTTCCCCGGGAACGGCAAAGGCCCGCTCGACGTAGTCCAGCAGCATGTCGATGCTGTCGTCCACCGACAGAGCCCCGGTGTCGACCACCAGTTCCGGTGATTTGGGCTCTTCGTAGGGTGCCGAGATACCGGTGAATTCGGGAATTTCGCCAAGCCGCGCCTTCTTGTAGAGCCCCTTGGGGTCGCGACGCTCGCAGATATCCAGGTCGGCCTTCACGAAGATCTCGTGAAACGAGTCCCCCGCCGCCCGCCGGGCGATCTCGCGGTCCTCCCGATAAGGGGAGATGAAGGCCGAAATGACGATCAGGCCGGCATCGGCGAAGAGCGCCGCCACCTCGCCGATGCGGCGGATGTTTTCCGCCCGGTCTTCGGGCGAGAACCCGAGATCGGTGCTGAGCCCGTGGCGGACGTTGTCGCCGTCGAGGACATAGGTCTGGAAACCCTTGGCGAAAAGCCGGTGTTCCATCTCGAAGGCCAAGGTCGTCTTGCCTGACGCCGACAGCCCGGTGAACCAAATTACGCCCCCGCGATGGCCCTGGGCCTTCCACCGATCCTCCTTCGGAATCCGGTGCTCAACCGCGGTGATGTTGGTCGATTTGATACTCATCGGGAACTTGCTCCCTATAGGTGGGGGGTCACGGGGTAGGGCCTTTTACGATTCTTGCTGCGGCGCATCAAGAGGGGATGTTCTCCGGGCCGCCGGTCAGCCTGCCCCGCCAGCCCCGAAATCCCGGGAATCCGGGCCTTTCAGGGCCGAAAGGATGTGCCGGAGGCGGCTGGCGTCGAGGCCCAGGCCATAGGCCATGGCAAGGGCGAACATCAGCGGCCGCATGGGGTTTTCGATGGTTCCGCCGGCCGCCGCCGATTTTAGCCCGGCCTGCACCAGCGAAAACCGCTCGCCGTCGTCACACAGAGAAACCCGCTGTCCTTCCGATGTCTGCTCGAGAACCACCGCCCGGCCGCCGCCGTCCACGTGCGCCGCCATCGCCGGCTGCCCGGAATCCCGCGTCACGTAGCAGACGTGCCCGGCCCCGACACCCTCGGCTAGGCGCCGGCAGGCGCCGTCATCCCCGTCGAGCACCAGGGTCCCCCGGGTCACGCCGGTGAGAACTCCCAGTACCCGGGCCCGGTCCTCGGCCGAACCGATACCGTCGCCATCACCCGGGCCGGCATCCAGGTCAAGCACCGCCGCGACGTCGCAGGCATCGAAACCGAGCCCCCGTCTTAGCATCGCCTGTGGCGCCGTTTCCAGAACCGCGGCGTCGACGGCCGGGTCCCGCAGCACTAGGTGGGCGGCACCGGGACCCGTCATGGCGCCCTTGACGATGGCCTCGCCGCCGATGGCGATGCCGTTGCCGGTGGCCAATCCCACGACATGACCGGCGGCCTCCAGGATATAGGCCAGCAGGCGCGCGGCCGCCGAGGCCCCGGTGCCTCCGGCAATGGCGGCGATAGGGATACGGCTCGGTGAACCCGGCGGATAGATCGTATCCAGGATCGGTCCGGCAACGTCCGGGGTTTCCCCTTCCGCCACCCAATGGACCCTGAGCCCGGGCGACGGGTTCACCTCGCAAATGCCGCCGCCCACGTCGCTGTAGGAGCGGGTGATGTCGGGGGTCAGGAAATCGACCCCGGCCACCTGAAGCCCGATGGCGGCGGCGGCGAGGATCGCCACATCCCGGTTGTCGGGATGGACCCGCGAAGTCATTTCGACGGCGGTGCCGCCGGTGGCGATGTTGGCGGTGCCCCGCAGGTAGACCACTTCGTCCTTGGCTGGAATCGACGCGCGCGTATATCCCAACGCCGCCAGCCGCTCGTCGGCCTCGTCGTCGATCTCCAGGCGGACCAGCCATTTCAGGTATCCGGTGCCCCGCCGGGGGTCCCGGTTGATGTCCGCGACCAGTTCTTCAACGGTACGCTTGCCGTCACCGACGACGTGTCCGGGAATGCGCTTGGACACCGCGACCAGCTTGCCGTCGACCACCAGCATGCGATGGTCGTCTCCAGCGACGAACCCTTCGATCAAGACCGCCGGGCAAAGGTCCCGGGCCAGGGCGAAGGCTTTGTCCACCTCCCCCGCCGACGCCACGCCGACGGAGACGCCGGCGCCCTTTGCCCCCGACAACGGCTTGACCACCACCGGATAGCCCACCTCGTCGGCCGCCTTCACTGCCTTCACCGCGCTGTCGGCGACTCGTTGCGCCGGCACCGGTAGGCCCAATTCGCCAAGAATGACATTAGTCATCGACTTGTTGTTGGATATCTGTGCCCCGGTGGCACCTATGGAATCGGTGACTGTCTCGTGAATGCGCTGCTGATGGCGACCATGGCCGAATTGGACGAAGCGCCGGCTGGGATCGATGCGGAACCAGGGAATGTCGCGCGCCTCGGCGGCCTCGATCAGGGCCAGGGCGCTCATGTCCAGGGCCTGATTGACCGCTGCCTCGACAAAGCGGTCGCGCTCCCGGTCGAAGTCGAAATTCGCCCCGACGATATCCCCGTCCCGCAGGTCCTCGGGCAGCAGCCACTGGATCAGGGCCAGGGCAAGCCCACCAGCCCGCAATCCGGCGAATGATTCCCTATAGGCGTAGACCACGTCATGGGCGTCGTGCGCGGCACCGGGACGGGTCCGGCAGAAGGAGACCTCGGCCCCGACCAGGTTCTGCAGCTCGATGGTGGCGTGGGCCAGGACGTCGGCGAGGGTGGCGCCCTTGCGTTCGCCAAGGCTGGCAACGAATCCGCCCGCCTTGCCGTCGTCACCAGGATGTTCGGCCAGTCCCGGCAGGCGTTTGATAAGGCCATCGACGAAGGGCGGTCCGAGACGCCGCGGCGACCATTCCCTGAGCGCGCTCAGATCGACGGAATAGTGGATGACCGGATGGCGGGCGAAGATGTTGGGCCCCTGGAATAGGGTCGTCGACAGGACCTTCATCGCCGCTCCTCCACGGTCGTGAAGGCGGCAATGGCGGCGCCGATGGTCTCGGCCTCGATACCGAGGCAGTAGGCCGCCGCCGCCGCCGCCATGGCGTTGCGCAGCGCCAGGGCGCCGCCGGCGGCCTCGGGGACGGCGCCTGCGTCCATCACGACCGTGCGCCGGTCGCCATCGCGAAGGACGATGACCGATCCGTCGTCGCCGTTCTCCCGGACCACGGCGCGCCCGCCATCTCCGATGTGCCTGGCAAGCACCGGATTGCCCACATCGGTGCCGTAGTAGCCAAGCCGTCCGCCGTCCAACCCTGCCGCCAAACCACGGCAATGAGCGTCGTCGG
Organism: Rhodospirillales bacterium; assembly: GCA_021775195.1. Classification (GTDB taxonomy): domain Bacteria; phylum Pseudomonadota; class Alphaproteobacteria; order Rhodospirillales; family 2-02-FULL-58-16; genus JAJFIG01. Next base: position 5,854 of record JAJFIG010000562.1, read on the forward strand.
CATTGAGGACGGCCGTGCCCCGGGCCGACCGGGTGAGCACGGCCAGCACCTGGACGACCAGATCCGGCGGCCCGACGGCCTCGGCCTCACCGTCAGTGGCG
>JAJFIG010000563.1 GCA_021775195.1 Rhodospirillales bacterium
GTTCTTGAACAACATTCTCGATTCCATGCCCTCCGCCCTGGCGGGCGTTGATCTCGATCTCACGATCACCCTGTGGAGCCGGGAGGCCGAGCGCATGACCGGCCTGCGCGTCGACCAGGCGGTCGGGCGTCCCCTTGGGGAAGCCCTTCCCCTCGGCACCGCCGAAATGCAAGCCGTGCGGACGGCGCTTGAGTCGAGAACGCCCCAGCGCCTGGAGAAACGGCAATTCCATCTGCGCGGCGAGAACTATCTCGCCGACGTCATGGTTTTCCCCCTGATCGGCGTCGACATCACCGGCGCGATTGTCCGCGTCGACGACGTCACCGAACGGTCTCGGGTCGAGGAAATGATAATTCATTCCGAGAAGATGACGTCGGTGATTGGACTGGCCGCCGGCATGGGCCATGAACTCAACAATCCGTTAAGCGGCATTCTGGAAGGGATTCAAAACCTTCGCCGCCGCCTGTCCATCGATCTGCCCAGGAACATCGAGGTGGCGGCGGAACTGGGCACCGATCTTGATGCCCTGGGCGACTACATGACGCGCCGGGAAATATTCAAGATCGTCGACCATGTCGCCGACTCGGGAGAGCGGGCCAGCCTGATCGTCGCCAGACTGCTGGAGTTCACTCATGCACCCCCGGCCACCGGCAAGGAGCCCGTCGCCCTCCCGGGACTGATCGACGAAGCGGTGGAACTTGCCAGCGTCGACTACGATCTCAAGCTGGAGTTCTCTTTCCGAAACATCGAGATCATACGGCATTTTGCCAACGATCTGCCGCCGGTCCCCTGCGTCGCCGCCGACGTCCAGCAGGTGCTGCTCAATGTTCTGCGCAACGCGGCCCAGGCCCTGAGGGAACACGGTCAGGCTGATCCACGCATTATCATGCGCACCGCGCGTGAGGGGAACATGGCCCGGATCGAGGTCGAGGACAACGGGCCCGGCATGGACGAAACCGCCCGCCGCGTAGCCCTGGAGCCGTTGTTCACAACCCGCCCGCCGGGCAGGGGGGGCGGGCTTCGGTTGGCGGTCTGCTTTTTCATCGTCCACGAACAGCATCATGGCCGCATGGAAATAAGGCCCGCCCCGGTCCAGGGATCGACCGTCGTCATCTGGCTTCCATTGGAACAGCCGCGGCCGGGAATCGGAGTAGAGGAAACCTGAATACCCTGCCGGAACCACCCGTGATCGGTTCCGGCAGCAACGAACCACGCGAATAGCCATTTCCTCGCGGAAATATCTGCCAGGGAGTTAACTCGATGTCCCGCAAAGGAAAACCAGGCACCACCGGCTCACATACCCTGCTGACCTATTTCGGCGCCTGGACGCTGGCACTTTACGTGCTCGTCGGAACCGTCGTCGTATTCACCGTCAATATGACCATGCGGGAAGAGGCGCTGCACGATGCCAGGGAAAAGGCCCGCATCATCCTCGACCGCAATCTGGCGACCCACACCTATTTCAACAAGCGCCTGAAGCCCAACGTCTTCAACGTCACAGACAACGTCTTGTCCAAGGACTATTTCGATCCCGCCTGGATGTCATCCACTTATGCGATCCGCGAGATCGACGGCCTATTTCAGGATCTGAGCGAAACCGGCTATTACTACAAGGAAGCCGCCATCGACGCCCGGACGACCGCCAACGAGGCCAACGAAACGGAACGGCGTTTTTTGAATCGGCTCAACACCGATACCGACCTCCAGATCGAGAGTGGCATCCGCGAAATAGACGGCCGGCCCTTCTTCGTCGTACTTCGCCGCGGCGAAAGCATGGACAAGGAATGCTTGCGGTGCCACAGCACCCCGGACCGGGCACCTAAGGGCCTGGTTGATTTCTATGGCCCCGTCCGCAGCTTCAACCGCTCCGTCGGCGACGTCGTCTCCGCCATTTCCATTCGCGTACCCTTGACCGCGGCCTATGCGAGGGTCAATGAAACGTCGCTGACCCTCTCGCTGGTGTTTCTTGGGAGCCTCGGCATCCTGTTCGGGCTGGAGATCGTGTTGTCGCGGCGCCTGATCCTTGCACCGCTGGCCCGGCTCCGCGCCGCGACCCAGAAGGTCGCGGAGGCTCCGGACAAGGAAGTCGACCCCATCCCGCTGCCAGAAACCAGGGAATTCCAGAACCTGACGACGGACTTCAACACCATGTCCACCAAACTGGTGGAAAGCCGCACCGAACAACAACGGGCAGAAGACAACCTGGCCAAGCTGCACCGATTTCTCCAGAACATCATCAACTCGATGCCGTCCCTCCTGGTCGGTGTCGACGCCGAGTGCCGGATCACCCACTGGAATTCCAAGGCCGAGGAGATGTCCGGTGTTTCATCGGACGCCGCCCACGGACGGACGCTGGACGAACTCTTCCCACATCTTTCGGCCGATCTCCCGCTGGTCAAGTCCGCCGTCGCCGAGAACAGGCTCGAAACCCTGTCCAAGGTCGCCTATTCCACGGGCGACGACATCCAGTATCTGGATATCGTGATCTACCCGCTCATCTCCAACGGCGTCGTCGGCGCGGTGATCCGCATCGACGATGTAAGCGAGCGCGTCCACATCGAGGAGATGATGGTTCAGACCGAAAAAATGCTGTCCGTCGGCGGTCTGGCCGCCGGCATGGCCCACGAGATCAACAACCCGCTCAGCGGCATCCTGCAGAACCTGCAGAACGTGCGCCGCCGCCTGTTGACGGACCTCCCCGCCAACAGGGAAGTCGCCGAGGCCGTCGGCATCGATTTCGCCAAACTGCAGGGCTATCTCGAAGAACGGAACATTCCACTTTTCTTCGACGATATTGCCCGCACCGGCGAAAGGGCGGCGACCATCGTCTCCAACATGCTCCAGTTCAGCCGCAGCCCGGGCGAAGACAAGGAACATGTCAACCTGAACGAGCTCATCGACCAGACGTTCGAGATCGCCAACGTCGACTATGACCTGAAGAAGAAATACGATTTCCGCACCATCGTGATCCAGCGGGTCAACGCATCGGCCCTGCCGCCGGTGCCCTGCATACCCTCGGAAATCCAGCAGGTCCTCCTGAACATCGTCGGCAACGCCGCCCAGGCCTTCAAGGAGCAGGAAGACCGGTCCGAGCGGCCGCGCATAACGGTCCGCACGATCCGGCAGGCGGACATGGCACGCATCGAGATCGAGGACAACGGCCCCGGAATAGACCCGGAAACCCAACGCCGCGTGTTCGAACCGTTCTTCACCACCAAGCCGCCCGGTCAGGGGACGGGATTGGGACTGTCGGTCTCCTACTTCATCGTCAAGGACATCCACGACGGTCAGATCAGCGTTGAATCGATGCCTGGTGGCGGTGCGCGGTTCGTCATTCTGCTACCCTTGAATTAGGGAGTTGGCACCATGAACGCCGAGAACGGCCCCATCCTGGTATTGGACGATGATCCCTCGGTCCTCTTTGGCCTTGCCGCGTACCTGGAGGACGAAGGTTACGATGTCGTCACCGCCAGTACCGGCGAGGAGGCGCTGAAACTTACCGATGCCCACCAACCCGAAATCGCAATCATCGACATGCGATTGCCCGGGATGGACGGCAACGCCGTTATCCTTGCGGCACACGGGCGCCACCCCGGAATGAAATTCATCATACTCACGGGCTCCCCCGACTACCTGATACCCGAGGGCGTCCGGCGCCTCGGAATATCCCCCGACGACGTCATCCACAAACCCCTCACCGACATGGCCGAGATCGTGCGGGCTATCCACCGTCTGCAAGCCGA
>JAJFIG010000564.1 GCA_021775195.1 Rhodospirillales bacterium
GGACTCCATGCCATCGGGGATGGCGGCGTCGAAATCCACGTTCCACACGTTGCCGCGGGCGTCGATGACCACGTTGCCGTAATGGCCGTCGGGATCACCCATGCCGGCGCGGATCATCCGCTGCTCGCCATATTTCTTGCGCAGCGTATAGAGCTCGTGTTCGGGGAGGTCCTTGAGTTCGCGGGAGTCGGGGACGGCACGGGTGACGAGACCGACGGTGCCGTCGCCGAACTCGGTGACCCGGGCCGACGGCGCGTTCTGCCCCATCTCGTTCATCAGGATCGAGCCCATGACCTCGGCCTCGGCCTTGCGCCGGGCGTTTTCCGGGGTCTCGGGAATGAGCTTTCGCGTCTTCTCGTCCCTGCGCCTGTAGTGCTTGACGTAAACGGTGGCCTTGACCTTTCCCTCCTCGTCCCGCACCGGCACCCGGGTGACGGTGTTGCGGCTGCCGGGGATGGGCTCGCCGCCACGGTTGTCGATGACGGTGACGATGAAATCGCGATCGTCGTTGTCGATGGGGTTCTTGGCGGCGCTGTCGGGAGGCCCGGACGGGCCGGTGCCGCGCCGTTTCAGCGCCGCTTCGGCGAGGGCATGGCGTTCCCTGATGTAGGCTTGGCGGCTCGTGTCGGGCTTGGTCCGCTCCTTCTCAATCAGATAAGCCGTCCGGTACATCTCCAGGGCGGCCTTCAGGTCGCCGTCATAGAGGTGCTTCTCGGCCCGCCGCAGGGCCAGCCCGGCGTCGTCCCTGTGGTCGCCGTAGACGGTGGCGTCGAAGAAGGGCACGTGGGACCTGTCGTCCCGTTTGTCGATGGGTGTCGGCGTCGGATCGGCGGCAATGTCGCTTACCAGACCCGGGTTCTTTGCCAGCTTTCGTCGCGCCGTCTCGATGGATTTCGCCACCGTCTTGCTTCCCCGAAGAACCTCCGGGTCGAAGACGGGGACCTTGCCGCCGCCTCCGCCGGACCCGCCGCCGCCACTACCGGGGCCTTTGCCGCCGCCGCCGCCACCGCCGGGCAGGGTGTCGGCGGGCTCGCTGCCGCCGGAGGCCAGGGTGTCGGCAGGCTCGCCGGCGCTCGACTTGTCCTCCGCGGTGCATTCCTCGGGATCCCCGACCCCGGTCTCGGCGGCGCGGATCTTTTCCAGGCGCGCGACCTCGTCGGCGACGCATTGGGGCTTGGGCAGTTCCTCGACGTCGTCGCTGCCCGCCAGGTTGACATGGTCCTCGTAATACCAGCCCTGCCAGTCGTTCTCGGTGCCGCGGGGAATCCAGTGCCAGTTGGCCTCGTCGAAGGTGTTGGGATAGAGCCAGTACCCCTCGCGGATCTTCTTCTCGTAATAGCGCTTCAGATGGATGTCGCGGAATCCGTCCGGGCCCCTGGGGATGGCGACGATGGCGGACTCGTCGCCGGGGCCCCGGGGATCGAAGACGGTGATCGGATAATCGACGTAGGGGGAGCCGAAGAAATTGGTCTCCGGGCCGTGGTGGCTGAGCTTGCCGCCCTTGTAGTCGGCCACGGTCTTTACCGTGTCGTTGATGCGGTCGAGCAGGTCCTTCTGGGCCTCGGTGATCAATCCCGTCTGCGGATCGAAGCAGGGCATGGGCACCGGCCGCTGACCCTGGCCGTAGGCGGCGTAGTCGTAAAGTTTGGAATCGCCGCACTCCCGCCCCTTGGGCTTGCTCTTGTCGGCGACCTTGATCCTGGCGTTGCAAGCCTTGTGATTCGTTTTCTTGCCTTCCGGGCAGTGGAAGCCGGTCGCCAGGAGATCGTAATCGGCGGTGAGGAACGACTTCGCATCACCGATGTTGTCGGCAAGCACGCGGAGCGGCCTGAGGCGCCCGCAGGACGGCGGGTCCTTGCGGTTGGGAGGCGGAACCTTGAGGTCGAACTCGCCCGTCGATCCCTCGACCTTGGGGTCGGGAGGGGCATTGCGCCAGTCGTACCATTCGCCGCAGTCGCAGGGCTTTTCCGTCTTCTTCCTGTCCCTATCCGATGCCTCGGTGTCGCCGTTGGCCGGGGCGCCCTTGCAGAAATAGACGGCGTTCTCGGCGTCGGCCTCATGGGGGTCGGCCCAGACCGTAAAGGTCGCCGTGTCGGCGCGGTCGGCGGCGGCCTGGGCGCAGGGCACGGGCCAGCAATGCTCGAGTTGGCGGTCGATGGCGATGGGGGCGCCGGCCGGGGTCTTGTAGATGGGTTTCGTCGCCGACAGCAGGTCCCGGGTCTTGCCGTCGAACTCGGCGATCTTGGCCCGGCCGCTGTCGCCCAGGCGCCACAGCTTGCTGAAGCGCTGGCGCACCGGGATGTAGCCCTGCTGCGGCCCCCAGCTGGAGCTCTTGCCCTTGACGTTCATGCCCTTGGTGGCGGCGCCCTGGAGGATGAGGGCGGTGGAGTCCGGGTTCACGGGACGGACCATGATGACGACGTCGTCGTTGGGTTTGCCCCTGTCGCCGACGGCGGCCTGGCGGATGGCCTCGGCATGGGAAAAGGGGATGCCCGACCATTTGACGGCGAAGGACCCGGACAGTTTCCAGTCGACGGCGAAGCTGGGCGGCGGCTTGCGGCCCGGCAGCGGCTGGCCCGCCGGGGGCAGGGACGGCGCGAACAGGGCCGGCCCGGCGCGCAGGAGCTGGTCCAGGCGCCGGTGCACCCTGCCGTCGCGGATGGTGTGACGGTGGAGCATGCTGTCCTTGATGTGGACGCCCTGCTTCTTCCTGAAATCGTCCTTGGCGATGTAGGTGACGAAGGGTGAATGCAGGTTCAGACCGGCGCTTTGGCTGTCGATGCGGACCGTCGAATCGTTCTTCTCGAAGCGGAACATCAGCGCCCGCAGGGCCTCGAGGGTGACGTAGGGCACCAACGGCTCTTCGGCGAGCTGCCGGGCTTTGACGGGCCGGCGCTTGTCCTCGAGTTCGCGGCGGAGATTGGTCCAGTATTGGGCCTCGAGCTCCATCAGGTCATCGAGGGCAAAGCGGACCTTGCCGCTGGTGAACTGCTTGTACCAGAGGGCGTTGTGCTTCCAGTCCGGCGTAATGTCGGCGAGATAATCGTCGAGGATCTCGGGGAAGTAATAAAGCAGTCCGCCGACGTAATTGAGGGTTCCCAGATATTCGCCGCTGGGGTCGTGGACCGGGTCCTTCTGCCCGCCGGGCCGGGTCGCGGCAACGATGACGTGACTCGCCACATCGGTGGCGCCGATGCGCCGCAGGCCGCAGCTTTGCAGCTTCAGGTCCTGCATAGCCGGTGACTTGGCGTGGACGCCGGCGAGGAAATAGACGCCGTATTTGGCCAGGGTTCGGGTGGCCCACGATGTCCAGCCCTCCTTGTTGACCTTGATGTGGGTCAGGAACTCGAACAGCCTCGGCTGGCCGCTGCCGTGATGGGGGGCGCCGACCGTGATCAGCCGGTTGATGTCGCCGGCGCCGAAATTGTCGGGGCGGCGATAATGGGGATTGTAGGGTTCCTTGAGATAACGGGCATCGGCGGATTTGGTCCGGCCCTGGCAGCTCTTCCGGTTGGCGGCCCAGGCGG
>JAJFIG010000565.1 GCA_021775195.1 Rhodospirillales bacterium
TATGACGAAGCCAGGCTTGAGGTCGAGAACTTCTACGGCAACGACAACGTCTTCAATGCCTTCGGCGACAGGCTGACGGGGGGCGCCGGCGATGATTGGCTGGTGGGTGACGTGCTCTTCGACGACTTCGGCAACGTTGACGAAAACCACCTTTCCCTCTCCGTCGAGAACTTCGCCGGTTACAGCAGTTCGGCCGAGAACAACATCTTCAATGGCTTCAATGACGTGCTGGATGGTGGCGACGGCGACGACGCCCTGGTGGGTGACGTGTTCTACACCCGGGATTACGCCTTCGGCGAGGGCGGCGGCGAATCCCGCCTGGTGCTCGATACCAGGAACAGCGGCAATTCGGCCGACAACAACACCTTCAACACCTTCAACGACGTACTGATGGCGGCGGCGGGTGCCGACCTGTTGGTGGGGGACGTGTTCCTGTCGCTCAACAACGCCAACTCGCAGACCACCAGCCTCACGGTCAGCAACCATGCCGGCGACAACAACATCTTCGACGCCTTCAGCGATACGCTGACGGGCGGCGACGGTTTCGATATCCTGGTGGGTGACGTTTATGTCGGCCGTAACCCGCACGACCACTTCTCCGAGTTCACGCCGGGGGCGGGTGAGGTTCGTCTCGAGGTCGTCAACGGTGACGGCGGCGAAGGTAACGTCATCAACGCCTTCAACGACACGCTTTCGGGTGGCAACAGCGGTGATCATGCTGCCGGAGGCTACCTGGTCGGCGACGTCGCCTTCGACAATTTCGACGAGGATACGGACGACGACGACCTGTCGCTGGGGGTCAGCAATTCGGGTAAAGATTCGGACGGCAACTTCTTCAACGCCTTCAACGACATCCTCACCGGTGGCGATGACGAGGACACCCTGGTCGGTGACGTGCTTTACCGGTACGGGGACGACAATCAGGATCTATTCCTCAGGGTCAGCAATGACGGCGGTGACAACAACACTTTCAGCGTCTTCAATGACACGCTTTCGGGCGGTGGCGGCGACGACCTGCTGGTGGGCGACGTCCTCTTCGACGACAACGCCAGTGCCATCGACGTCGTGCTTGCCGATGCGGGCTCGAACAACGAATTCACGGTGTTCAGCGATACCCTCAACGGCGGCGACGGGAACGATGACATCTACGGCGACTTCGTGACCGATGGACCGGTGAAGATTTTCACTCCGGGTGTCAGCCAAAGCAGTGACACGCTGTTCGAGGACATCATCGATGGCGGTGACGGTGACGACGACATCTGGGGCCAGCTGGGCAACGACACGCTCACCGGCAACACCGGCGCCGACACCTTCCACTTCGATGGGTCGGTCGGTTTCATGGACGATATGGACACGATCATGGACTTCAGCGGTCCCGGCGGAGACGACGACTCGGTTGACCTGGACGAGCTGTTCGACGTGCTGGGCACCGGCGACGCGGCAGCCCGGGCAACCGACATTTCGATCACGGCGGGGAGCGACGCGGTCCTTACCATCGGCAGCCACACGGACTTCTCGATCACCTTCTCGGGCGTCGACCTGGGTGGCGACGGGACGGCCGGTCAGTTCACGGCAGCCGAGCTGGCGGCCCTGGGCATCGACGTCGGAAGCTGATCCAGGGGGAGGCAACTCCCCCGTCAACCAACATCACCCCGGCCGGCGGTATTCGCCGGCCGGGGTTTCTTTTGCCTGGAGTCAGGTCTGCGGAGTTTCTGTCTTGTCGGCCGCGTCGGCCCACTTGCCGAGGGCTTCGCGCAGGGGCCCAATGTGGGCTTCGTAGTTTTTCCAACAGCCGATTTCGTCGCTATTGAAGTCGATCTCGATTGCCGCCGGGTCGTAATCGAGCCCGCAATAGGAGTACAGGGACGGGATGACCCGGTCCGGATGCTGAACCAATTCCTCGTAGGTCACGGCGGGAATGCGGTCTCCGTACAGGCGGCGCCAATGATCCATGATCTCCTGGTAGTCGGCGAAATAGGAGGCGACGTTCCTGAGGTCGTAGGAATAGGCGTTGCCTTTCTTGTAGCGGTAAAAATATGAAACCAGGCAGTTATCCAGGGGATTGCGGTAGGTGTAGATGATCTTAGCCCAGGGGAGGGACCGGAAAATCAAACCGACATAGGGGTAGTTCGTGGGCATTGTGTTGACGAAGAACCGGGAGTCGGGAGCGAGTTTCGATAATTCGATCATGTAGCTGTCGCCGATCTCGACGATCTGCTTTTCGCTCAACGCCGGGACGTTCTTGGGGAAGGCTGTGGTTATTCCGTGTTTTTCGAGGACCCCGGTCAGGGCGTTTCCCCAGGCATGGCTTTCGCCGGCGGCAAAGACCTCGTTGTGCTGGGCCAGTAGGGATTCAACCAGTGTCTTGCCCGACCGCGACATTCCGATGACGAATATAGGAATGTAGACATCGCCGCCGGGCGCGTTCGCCATCGGGCTTGGTGTCCTGAACACCCTCTTTATGGCGGCGGTCGCCCGGCGATGCCGCTCGGCGTCGAACGGCAGGTCCTTGGCGGTTTCGGTGTTGGCCGCGGCGTAATGGGAAAATGCCTCGTCATAGTTACCAGTATCGTCGAAGGCCTTGCCGAGGGCGACGCGAAGGTGGTTCCTGTTGTCGGGGGAAACCTCGTCATCGCCAAGCAGGGTCTTGAGCACGTCGATCTCAGGGTCGCCGGGAACGAAGGGATGGATCTTGGCGAGATTGCAGTGGGCTTCGACGAGATTGGGGCGGATTTCGATGGCGCGGCGATAGCTGGCGCGGGCCTCGTCCAACAGGTCGACGTCCTTCAGTGCATTGCCGAGGTTGTTGTGGGCCTCGGCGTTCCCGGGACGCAGTTCGATGGAGCGGCGGTAGCAGGTGATGGCGTCCTCGGTCCGATCCTGGGCTTTGTGGACGATGCCCAGATTGTTGTAGGCCTCGCCGTAGTCGGGATCGATTTCCAGGGCGCGCTCGAAACAGGCCACCGCCTCATCGAGCTTTTCCTCGTTCTTCAGCAAGTTTCCGAGATCGTTAAGGGCGACCGCGCGACCGGGTTCGATTTCAACGACGCGGCGAAGGCTGGCGACGGCGTCACCGGGTTTCTGCTGGGCAACGAATATGCGGCTGAGGTTGAAATGGGCATCAGCGTCCCGTGGGTCGATATCCAGGGCCCGGCAGTTGCAGGCGGTGGCATCTTCGAAGGCGCCCTGATCGAAATAGACGTCGCCGAGGTTCTTGTGCACCAGTGCCAGGCCGGGATCGATCCCGATGGCGCGGCAATAGCAGGCAATGGCCCGCTTCCGGTCTCCCTTTCGTTTGTATGCGTGCCCGAGGCTGGCGTGGGCGTCGGCGAAATCGGGATTGATCTTCAAGGCGCGTCGGCAGGACGCAATGGCCTCGTCCAGCTTCTCCTGCATGCCGAGGGCGTGTCCCAGGTTGTTATGAGCGTGGGCGAAGCGGGGATTGATCTCGATCGCGCGCCGGAAGCTTGTGATCGCTTCATCGAGGTCTTGCCGGGACCTGAGCACCATGCCCAGGTTGTTGAAGGCCTCGGCATAAGTGGCGTCGGCCTCGGTGGCGCGCCGGTAGGCGGCGAGTGCCTCGTCTAGGTTTCCCTGATCCTTGAGGGCGTTGCCGAGGTTGTTGTGGGCGGCGGCGATGGCGGGATCGATATCGATGGCGCGGCCGTAGCTGGCGATCGCCTCGTCCAGGCGGCCCTGGTTTCGCAGCGCCACACCGTGATTGATGTGGACGGCGGCATCGGTGGGATTGAGCGCGGCGGCCTTGGAAAAACTGTCGGCGGCGAGGGCATTCTCGCCGACGCGGGTGGCGATGGTTCCCAGCAGGTTCAATGCCGGAAAATATTTTGGCGCCATTTCCACGGCCCGCCGGCAGATATCGAGGGCCTCATCATATTCGCCGGCCCGGTAATGTCGGCCCGCCTGTTTGAGGGCGATCTCGATGCCGTTGGACGATACGGGTCCTGCCGGCTTTTTTGTATTTTTCGCCCGCTGGCGTTGCTGCGTTCTCTTTTTAGGCATTTGCTCGATGAGTAGGAGAGGTCGTGACCTGTGGTGGAGATACTAGTCACCACTCAAATAATACGCCGCTGTCGAATTGTCGCTGAAATATTTGGCCAGGCGTGGACATGGCGTCAGGCCGATACCTCGGAGCGGAAGTCCTCGTATTTTCCGCCCGGGCCGCGTCGGATCTCGTCGGTGTAAACAAATGTGATGTCGAAGGGATAGCCCAAATCGGACAACATCGATTGCCTGACGTGCTCCTCCTCCCCAGTAGTCAGGTCGCGCCCGGCGACCACCCGCATCTCCAGATGCCGCAGAGTCTTTTGGACAACCTGCCACTGCAGGACAGGGACGACATCCTTGAATTTCGACGTCGTGAGGTCAGGCCAAAACTGATCGCCGTTGGGAAGGGTCAGCAGGTTACGGACCCGTCCAAGGATGCGAGTAATGACCGGGAGCCCGCGGCTGCATGGGCAGGACTCGCCAACCTCGGCGTAATCGCCGATGTCGTAGCGGATGATTGGGGTCGCGAAATTATGCAGGTCGGTGATCACGAGCCGGCCAACCGAGCCTGGCGGGCAGGGTTCGCCGGCCCCATCCAGAACCTCGACGAGGAGGTTTTCCCCCTGGACGTGGTAGTGGGGATGGTCCGGGCACTGAACGGCGATCATGCCGACTTCGCGGGAGCTGTAGGCGTCGCTGATCGGGATCCCCCAAACATCGTCGCAGACAGTGCGCAGGTCCGAAGGCAGCATTTCGCCCATTGTGGCGATGCTTTGCAGGTGGTCGATGCGGACGCCCGTCTCGGCGCTTCGCTGGAGAAGGGCGCGCAGGTTGGACGGGTAGGTCAGCAGATGGTCCGGATTCTGCTGATGGAGCCAGGCGAGTTGTTCGTTCACCGGCGTATAAATATCGAGAAAGACCATGGAGCCGGTAACGTGGGCAGCGGCCCATTGACCGGACTCGTTTTCCTTGGCCGCCTTGGCCAGATCGTCGCCAAGGACGCGGACGGACGCGACCTTGGCAGTCAGGTCCGGGCGGTGCCACATGTGGTAGCGGAGGTTCAAGGCGGAAAAAAACAGGTCGGTCACGGCGGTGGTCTGGACGGTGACCGGCCGGCCTGTGGAACCCGACGTTGTGGTGGTCGATGTCGGTCCGTGGCCCTTGGGGAGCCGCCGGGTCACGAAAGCGTCGCCGGCACCAGTAATATCGGAACGGCCAAGCAGTGGGATGGCACGAAAATCGTCGATGGCCGGTCCGGCGCCTCCCGTCCCGGGACGGACGGGCAAACGATCGCAGTAAAAGGGCACGGTTTCGGCCGCGTGCGCCAGGAGGCGCCCAAGCTGGCGCATCTGATGGCCGGCCAGTTGTTCCGTGGACCACCATTGACTCTGTTCGAACTGGTACTGGAGGGCGAGGACAGTAGCGTCAACATGGCTGGGTACGGCAGGCCAGACGACCCCGGTGCAGCCGGGCCGGGCGAAGCGTATCTGTTTGGTTGCGCGCGGCGAATCCCCAGTCACAGGTCGACCCGCAGGTTGATCCAGTGGTCCCTGTCGGCGCGGCCAAAGGGTTCGGTCTTGGGTATGAGATCACCCGTCTTGCGGTAACCGAAATGACGGATGTACCAGTTGACGACCCGATCGTCGTCGGTGTTGGTGTAAAGGGTCCTGACGCCACGCTGGCGCAGGAAATCCATGCGGGTTCTGTGCAGGTCGGTGCCGACGCACAGGCTGCGATTGGCGGGGTCAACCGCCAACAACGTGGTTTTGGCGGTCGTCTCATCGAGGATGCGATACCCGGCAACGCCGATGACGCGACCGCCGACAAGAGCGACGAAACAATCGCTCAGGGGGAACTCGGGCATTTCAGTACCGCCGATCCGGTGGAAATTGGCGGTCTTAAGGACGTCGAGAATTCGTTCCCACTCGTCGCCCCGGGGCCGGCGGATTTCAACGACGGGCTTGACCATGGAGCGAAGGTAGCACATGGGCCGTTGCGGGACTATCGGGCCACGGGTCAGACAGCGGCATTTCGCGGCAATTCAGGTGCCGAGCCTGGAGGAAAATTCTTCGTATTTGCCGTTGGCTGCCCGGGGTATTTTCTCGACATAGGTGAACCGCAGGGGAAACCGATGGTAGAGGCGCTCGAGGATAGCGTGGCGCAAGGTCTCTTCCTCGTCTCTGGTCAGCGGGCGCGTGACGGCCACGTTCACCTCGATGTCATCAAGGCTGTGCTGGACAAGCTGGACCTGGCGGACCGCGGCCACCATTCCGGTGAGTTCATCGGAGTGCCACTGCGGCCATACCTGATCCCCCGACGGCAGCGTCAGCATGTTGCGCACCCGTCCCATTACCTGGCGCAATACCGGCAGCCCTCGGCCACAGGGGCAGGGGGCTCCGACCTCGGCGAAATCACCGATCTCGTAACGGATCATCGGCATGGCGAAGTTGTGGAGGTCGGTGATCACCAGACGTCCGACCTGGCCCGGCGCGCACGGTTCGCCAGCGTCGTCGAGAACCTCGACAAGGACGTTTTCCGATTGCACGTGGTAGTGGGGGTGGTCGGGACACTGCAGAGCAATCATTCCCACTTCCTGGGCGCTGTAGGCATCGGTCACCGGGACGGCCCAAATGGTTTCGCAAGCAGAGCGGACATCCGGTCCAAGGACTTCGCCCATGGTGGCGACGCCGCGTAGGCCTTCAAGGCGAACGCCCGACTCCTGGCTGCGTTTGACAAGGGCCATCAAGTTGGATGGATAGGTGAGCAGATAGCCCGGGTTTTCCCGGCCAAGCCATTCGAGCTGCTTGCCGACCGGTGTCGCGATGGGCATGAAGACGAAGGGGCCGGTGTCGTAGACTGGAGCCCAGCTTTCCCCCTTGCCGTCCTTCAAGGCGGCGGTAATCGCCCCCGTCTGCACACAGATTCCGGCGATCTTGGCCAACAGATCGCGGCGATGCCACAAATGGTAACGAAGGTTCAGCGCCGTAAAGAACAGTTGGGTCACGGCGGTTCCCGTGATCGTCACCGGCCGGCCGGTCGAGCCCGATGTGCTGATTTCGAATGTCGCACCATGGTTCTTCGGCAGGTGGCGACTCAGCAATGCGGGGCGGTTTTCTTGAATTTCAGCCCGTCGGAGAACGGGAATCCGCCGCCATAGGTCAGGTGTCAGTTGTCCGCGCCGCGTGCCGGCCATCATCCTCAGTCGGTCGCGGTAGAAGGGGGCCGTCTTGGCGGCGTGGGCGAGCAGCAATTCGAGCTGCTTGAACTGGGTTTGCGCTAGAATTTCCGGGTCAAGCCATTGGCTGTGTTCCATCTGGTAATTCAGCGCCAGGACGACGGCGTCGGCCCTGTTCGGCAGCGCCGGCCATACCACGTCCTCGAGCGACGACTTGGGTAGTGCGATCAAAGTGTCCACTGTGCTTGCAATGCCTGATCGGGTAAATGTAGCCCGCGTGGGGACCGTGGACAACTTGAGGTTCGGGCTGATGATGCCGTGGCCACTTGGTGCGGTCGGGAATACTTTCCTCTGGTTTGGCGTAATAACCCGAAAACAGGAAATCAATTCCTCAGTCGAACTAGGTTAATATTAGAAAAGGGTGGCATAGTTGAACGTTAATTGTTATATTTTTTAAAAGGTTAATATATAGAATCGAGAAAATTTGGAGGAAACGGCGGAATGGTAACACCGTCGGGCAAAGACCTATTGGACGAACAGGGCAACCAACCTGTCGCCACCACGGCCCAGGAAATCATCGCGGATGACTCCGAAGCGGTCCAGAGTTTCGAAATCCTATCGGAACTTCTTGGCAGCGATTCGGATTCCATCGATTTGGATACCCTGTTTGATGCCGTTTTGGTGGCCGGCAGCGACGATGTGGGGTTGCTTGACGCCAGCACAGCCGTGCTGCCTGGCGACGAATCCGAAGTCGCGCAAACGCGAATCGTTACCGGGGAAAGCATCGACAATTTGCTCAACGGGATGAGCGACACCAACGCACCGGATATGCCGGATCTTGGCGTTGGCGGCAACCTCGATCCCTTCAACCCCGAAACCTGACATTTCAAACCGACGGACGTGGACTTGCGCAATGGCTGATGGAGTTATTGCCCGCGATGCGTATTGATGGCGTGTGAAATTTCGTAACGCCTTGGCTCAGTACAATAAAACAGGTTTTTTGAGATTGAGCAGGTTGATGCCGGAAGAGCAAATACCGGTGATTGATGACGATGCCTGGCGATAAGGGTGTGGGATGGATTCAGGGGGGGTACGACAAACCTGCCCCTGTTGCAAAGATGAGAAACCTCATGTTGCAAAGAAGTCACAGTATGAAAAATATGCCGGGAACATTGACGTGTAGCTTGACCCTTAAATTTCTTCATGGCTTGATGTCGAAGAGATTCGTGATAAGAGCAACCTAAGGGTATCCTTTAGAGGGGTTTTCGGACGCCTGAATCAGCTGGTTGCATTTGGGGATGGGCGGCTGCGAGCCCACTGATTAACATCGATTTTTGCTCGCGATATACCGACAGAGCAGAAAATTTAGGAGAGGGAGTGAGGGACTTGTCGATGGATTCTAGATTGTCCCGTTATTTTAAGCTGAGTCAGATGACTTGGGCATTGGGTGGAGCTGTATCGCTTTCAGTTCTGATGGCATTTGGTTTGACGGGTGGAGCCAAGGCCGCGACCATGGCGGAGGTGGTTCAGCACACAATTCAGACGAACCCTGAAATCCTCCAGTCAGCCGCCAATCGCCGCGCTATCGATCAGGAGTTGAAACAGGCTCAAGGTCTTTACTGGCCGCAGGTCGACCTGCGGGCCGCGTTTGGACCGGAATATTCCAACAACACTACAACTCGGGGCCGCGGGACACGGGGATCAGATAAGCCCGGACGCTGGCTGCCGAGAGCAGAATCACAGTTGACCCTGCAGCAAAGGCTGTTCGACGGGTTCGAGACGGAGAGCGAAATCGAACGTCAGGCCGCGCGTAGTGACGCGGCCGCGCACCGGGTTCGCGAACGCTCGGAGTTTATCGCCCTCGATGCCACCCAGGCATATCTCGATGTGCTGCGCAATACGGAGATCGTCGATCAGGCCGCCGGCAACGTCGAGGCCCATAAACGGGTTTTCGGGGACGTGCGGACGCGGTTCCAGGGTGGACAGTCTGGTATTGGCGACGTACGCCAGGCGGAAGCCCGCGTGGCCGACGCCGAAGCGACGCTGCTGTCGTCCCAACGGGATCTGGAAGATTCGATTATTTTCTTCAGCCGCGTTGTTGGCAGAGAAGCCGACGATATGGTTCGTCCCGGCCTGAAGGGTTCCTGGCTGCCGCGTAATGTGGGCGCCGCGACGGAAATCGGGATCGCCAATAATCCGACGATCAAACTGGCAGAGGCCGACCTGGACGTCTCGCGGGCTGAAATCAGCGCCACGAAGGTTAGTTTCTGGCCGACCCTTAATCTGGAACTCAGCGGCACGCGTAACAACGACCTGGACGGTACACCGGGCGTCAACCACGATTTCACTGGTCTTGTCGTCCTGCGCTACAACCTGTTTCGTGGTTTCATCGATCAGGCCCGGACGAGGGAATTCATCGAGCGCTTTTCAGAGAGCCATCAAAGGCTTCTCGACCTGAAGCGGCGGACGAAACAGGAAGTCCGCAACTCCTGGAACGCCATGACGAAGGCGCAGGAGAGGCAGAAAGTCCTGATGGCGCAGGTGAAGGCAAACGAACAGGTGTTCGATACCTACCGTCAGGAATTCCAGATCGGTCAGCGTGACCTGCTTGATCTTCTTGATGCCGAGAACGAACTCTTCAACTCGCGCGTCCAGGCGATTACGTCTGATTTCGTCGCCCAGTTCGGCGGCTACCGGCTGTTGGCCAGCATGGGCGAGTTGCTCAACGTTCTTGGCGTGACGGTCCGCGAGGAAGCTGGTGCGGACAAGCGCGAAGAGTTCGGTGTGACCCCCGACTGGCGTTGGCAGACCCGTGATCCTCTCGCCGCCGACTTGGTGGTTGCGAGCGTCGCAGACGAAGAGAAGACGATCGCTGCCGAAGGTTCGACGACTGCAGTGACCTCGGAAGAACTGAAGGTCGTACCGGCTGCGGCCGGAGAAGTCAGCGGGAAGATCGAACCCGCTTTCGAACCGACCATCGTTTCTGCGGTCGGACCGGTCGCGCAACCTGTTGCCGCCGCTTCGCCGCAACCAGCGGCACAGGCCGGTGGAACGGGAGACGCCACATTCGAAAACGTCAATTGGAAGTACAACTGGTAAGCTTTCACTGACACGACGGCTTTTGACGGGCGGGGCTTTGGCCCCGCCCGTTTTTTTGTGCGCTTAGTCCAGAGCCCTTGGACCTAAAATTGGCGCTACGCTGAATGCAGGGGCTTAGCCTTGACCACCGCTATAGGATTCGAGTTCAGCCGCCATTCTTGAGAAGACAGAATCCCATTCGCCGATGGCTGTTTGGCGAAACAAACGGGCGGTGGGATACCACGGGCTATCCTCGCGTTCACACAGCCATCGCCAGTCCGGAGCAAATGGAACGAGAATCCATACGGGCTTGGCAAGGGCACCGGTCAGGTGCACGATCGAGGTGTCGACCGAGATGACGAGATCGAGCTGTTGAATGACAGCTGCCGTGTCGGAGAGGTCGCTCAAATGTTCTCCAAGGTTATGGACATGGTGGAAAGCGTCGTGTTTCAGGGCGGCAGCCGCCGGGCCCTTCTGCAAACTGCAAAACCATATGCCGGGCGTGGACAAGAGGGGTTCAAACTGTTCGATTCGGCATGAGCGGTTTCGGTCGTTGGTATGCGTGGGGCTGCCGGCCCAGACGATTCCCACCCGGAACCTTCCGTTCCCGGCGGCTGCCAGCACTGCCGGCGCAGTCTGGGGCGGCACTAGGTAGGG
This sequence comes from Rhodospirillales bacterium, assembly GCA_021775195.1. Lineage (GTDB taxonomy): Bacteria > Pseudomonadota > Alphaproteobacteria > Rhodospirillales > 2-02-FULL-58-16 > JAJFIG01. The sequence goes on from JAJFIG010000565.1 coordinate 10,916, forward strand.
GACGTGGGCCGGTATCGAGGCAACTGTGGTGCAGAAGATATACGGCAGGCTCATCAACGGGGCATAGACGTCGAAATCGGGCCTGGCATCACCCTCTGCGATTACGCTATCGACTGCATTCATGTTGGAAATTAGCCGTACCAGCGGGGCTTGGCATTCGACAACAATCCGTGCCCCGCGGTCGCGAACGAGGGGGGCGTAGCGGACGAATTGTATGGCGTCGCCGAGACCCTGCTCAACATGCAAAAGAATCGTACGGCCTTCCAGGGATGTACCGTCCCACATGGGTTGGGAGAACGTTCGTTTGGATTTGAGAAATGGGGAACTGCGCCACCGCCATTCGTATTCCGCCAATCCCGTGTCGAAATCTCCGAGCAGGAGATCGGTCACCGATTTGTTGAGGTGGCCCACCGCATACTCGGGGTCAATGGAAACGGCTTGGCGGTGATGGTGCAGGGCCTCGTCAAGTTTTCCGAGATGGCGCAGGGCGTTGCCGAGGCTGCTGTGGGTCTGCTCGAGGTCCGGATTGAGTGACAATGCTTGCCGGTAATAGCGCACGGCCGCATCCATGCGCCCCTGGTCCTGTCGCACGTTACCCAAGTTGTGGTGGGCATCGACGATATCGGGCTTTTTCACCAAGGCTTTCTCAAAGTGATCCCCGGCACCCTCCAAATCACCAATGCCGTGCAGCGTGATCCCCAGCTTGAGCAACGTCTGCACGTTGTCGGGATTGCTGGCGAGGGCACGGCGCAAACAGGCGATTGCCTCTTCGACCTTGCCCCGGCGCTTCAATACATCCGCCAGATTGACCAGAATTTCGTGGGCGCCTGGATCAATGGCGAGGGCGCGGCGGAAACACTCTATCGCTTCTTTGTCCCGGCGCTGGTGTCCGAGGGCAAGCCCAAGATTGTTGCAGGCACCGAGGTTGTCCGGTTGGACCTTCAGGACTCGTTGATAAAGGTCGGCAGCCTCCGCCAACCGGCCAGACCGGTGATGGGTGATGGCTGCCCGCAAGATGTCCCGCAGGGATGGATCATCGTCCTCGCGCACGGCCTGCCGTGGGCCGGACTGCTGATCCTTACCTTTTGTCATGGGTGCCAAATTGCCGGCTATTGATCAGGAACATTGATGGGTTCCTATCGTCGAGCTTTGGTATCACCTGTATCCAAGTTGCCGGAGCAAGTCACCGGCCTGGCTTTCAAAGAATTTCGTTGCCTGGTCATCGAAGTGATTGCGCCAATCGCCGACACTGCCCTTGCGAAAATGAGAACTCCGGCTTTCCTCACCCTGGGCACGGCCGCCGGACAATTTGTCGAAGGCACCGGCTTGGCAACAATCCGCGATGATCTGTTCGTCCACTTTGACGTCAAGGAAATCCAATAATCTGCGAACCTCGCCCGGCGTGTCCTGCTGGAGGTCCTCGTATTTGACCTCTGCGTATTGAGTGGGGTGCGACTGCCCGAATTGGCGGCCGATCTTCACATCGTCCATCCATGTGGCGGCCGTCATCTGGATAAACTTTGAAAGCGTACCGAATCTCTTGCGCGCTTCATCGGGGGTTACCCGAAGGTTGTGAAACCACGCGGATACGGCGACGTCGCGGCCATCGCGGATGATGTGAAGGATCTTGGCCTTCGGGAACATTTCCCGCAGCAGAGGTAAGGCACGGATGCTGCTGGGGCTCTTTTCCCCCACGACGCGGATTGACGGAGCCGGGGAATACTGAGCCATCTGAAAGCCGATGGCCGAAGCAAGAAGAAACAACAGATGATCACGCCCAAGAAGCGGAAAGCCCTCCAGTTCCTTGAAGATCGTCCGATTTTTGGTGTCGATCATGTTGTTGTAGTCCTTCGCCGCCTTTTCCAAGCTGGGGGCAAGGAACTGAGTGAAATGACCTTCCCCGCGGCAGGCGATTTCAGGATGGCCGTCCAGGACAAGCTGGAGCCATGTGGTTCCCGACTTGGCAGCACCGACCAGGAAAAACAGTTGCTTCGAAAGGGTGTCTGCGAGGGAATGATGGAGGTTTTCGAAATCGAACATTCTGTGTTCACCCTGGCGGGCTTAACCGGATGATGCCGCCACGGGTTCGGACTCGTCGGTTTGCCCACGGATAGCGGCGGGGCCGGTCAGGACCAGCTTGATCAGTTCAGGTTGTCGGGTAGTGTCGGTCTTGCGGAAAATTTGTTTGAGCTGATGGCGGACCGTGTTCACTTTCACCCCCAGTTCCTCGGCGACCGTTTCCAGGGTCATGCCTTCGCACAATGCCTTGACGACACGAGCCTCGGCATTGGTCAGGCCATAGAGCCTGCTCAACACGTCGGGTGAAATTTCCACCGCATCTTCCGGATCGCTGATGAAAATTGCGGCACCGCCCGGGCGATTGGTTCCTCCGCCCGCACTGCCGACAGGCGTAACAAGCAAAAGCAGTGGCTGCATCATGGATGGTCGGGTTAGTGACAGGGCCATTTCACCTTCCCAGGTATCGTTGGCCGCTATTTCAGTAATTTGCCCGATCAGTTCCACCAACGCTTGGCTTTCGGCGGGCTTTGCGGCCTGGCAGAGGCCATCCTTGCTGATCTGGAAGCCATCCTTGCGAGCCGCGATTTCCTTAGCCTTGCGGTTCATCATCAACGCCCTGCCTTGGGTGTTGACGAGGACCACCCCCATGGCCAGACGGTCAAGAATTACTCCGGCGGTGTTCTGGACTTCCTGGGCGGCGGGTGGTGCCGTGCCGCCGCGGCGTTTGAGATTCCGGGCGACGGCAAAGGTTAAAATTCTGGCAAGTGCCTTGGCATTCAGGTTCGATGCCTTGATGTGGTCATCGGCCCCGACCCGCATGACCTCGATGATCAGGTCTTCGCCTTCATGGTCTGAAACGGCAATAATGGGAAGCAGCGGGACCCGTTCATGGATTTCCCTGACGGTTTCGACGGCGGATACGTCAAGAACCTCGAAATCCAGCAATGCTACGTCGAAGTGATCCTCCGGGATGCCGTTGGATACCTCGGGGGTCCACGGAATTGTGGTGACGGCGAACCGTGCCGTTTCGGGCTCGGCCAGGAGGTCATTTATCGGTCCGCTCCCTGACGGTCTGCCCTCGATGAAGAGCACGCGCAACCTGGACTGTCCGGGCATTCGGGTGGTTCTCGTTGCCGTTAATGGCGTGTCACTGAAACCAGAAATACGCTCATGTAAAACCTGTCAAACGTACCCTGTATCAATTTGAAACAAGGGCAATCGGCGGTCATCATGCCGGTGATAGGGGCAACCGTCAACCAAACCCCGGGGACGGGTGCTTCGTCCCTTCGCCGACATGCCCTTGGGTCCAAGTGACGGCGAATCGGCGAACTCTGAACCAACCGGATGTTCGGCGCCGATCGCCGGCCAAGAGTCGTTTTTACGTTCCGGCAGACTCTGGTACGCCGGCTATTCAACCGCCGCCGATTTCGAAATCCGCCATTTGCTCCAGTGCGCGGACCATGCCCGAATGATCCCAACTACTGCCTCCCCTGGCGGCGCAGGCATTGAAGAGTTCCTGACAGGTGGCCGTATTGGGCAGGCTCATGTGGAGATCACGGGCCGACTGCAGGGCAAGGCCGAGATCCTTTTGATGCAGTTCGATGCGGAATCCGGGATCGAAGGTGCGCTTGATCAT
>JAJFIG010000566.1 GCA_021775195.1 Rhodospirillales bacterium
GGTCGCAACGCACCCGGGGAACCGATTTGCCCCACCGGAGGCCGGGTGCTTTTGCGCCGTGGCGTCGTTGCGTATCTTTGCCGATGCGCAGGCATCGGCATGCGACCCGCGCCTAACCACGGCGCAAAATCATCCTGGTCAAATGGCTCCATTTGGCCGGATAGGGCTCTGATTCACAAAGAGTACGAACAGTGATGCAGACAGCGACCGGTGAACTGGACCAACTCTATTATCTCCGCGCGGCGAACCGGCGGAAGACGCAGATCAAGCACGTCGCCATCCTCGCCGCCATCCTTGGGGTCAGCTATTGGTCCGCCCTGGGAACGGAATTCAGCGTCGCCAAGTTCATAGCCGGCTTCGGTTACGCCTACGATTTTTTTGGCCGGGCCCTGCCGCCGAGCTTCGAAAACGCCCACCGAATTCTGCCCCGCCTTGCCGAAACCATCGGCATCGCGCTCCTGGGGACGACGTTCGGCACCATCCTGGCCTTTCCGCTGGCCTTCCTGGCGTCCCGCAACATCGTCAAAAGTCCCGTCTTATGTCAGGCCGTGCGCCTGGTTATCGATTCCTTCCGCGGCATATCCGAAATCGTCTGGGCCTTCCTGTTCGTTGCCGCCGTCGGGCTGGGCCCGTTTCCCGGTGTCTTGGCACTGACCATTCACAACGCCGGCGCCCTCGGCAAATACTTTTCCGAAACCATCGAAGGCATCGACCAGGGGATCATGGAAGCGGTGGCGGCGCCGGGATCCAATCAGATCAAGTTGATCTCCAGGGGTATTTGGCCGGAACTCAGACCCCTGTTCACCAACTATATATTTTTCTACTTCGAGGCCAGCGTCCGGCAGGCGACCATTCTCGGTATCGTCGGTGCCGGCGGCATCGGGCTCGAGTTCATTCTCGCGGTCAAGCACTTCAAGTATCCGGAGGCGATAACGATCGTTATCGCCATGTGGCTTTTGGTGACCATCACGGATCGGGCAAGCGGCTACGTCAGGCGTCGGCTACTGGGGTCCGAATTACAGCGCAATTGATCCCGTTCCCGGGCGCGCGGGGCTAATCGTTCAGGTGGCACGCCGACAGGCGGCCCGGGGCGATTTCCCTCAGCGCCGGGCGTTCCTCGCCGCAGCGCGCCGTGGCGTGGGGGCAGCGCGGGTGGAAGTGGCACCCGGTCGGCGGATCCAGCGGCGAGGGGATTTCCCCCGACACCGGCGCATAGACCCGGCCCCGGAGATCGAGGCGCGGCACCCCGGCCAGCAGGGCCTGGGTATAGGGGTGGTTGGGGGCGTCGAACAGCTCGCCGGTCGCCGCCACCTCGACCACCCGTCCCAGGTACATGATCACCACCCGGTCCGAGATGTGTTCGACCACGCTCAGGTCGTGGCTGATGAACAGGTAGGTCAGGTCCAGGTCCTGGCGCAGGTCCATGAACAGGTTGATGACCTGGGCCTGGATCGAGACGTCGAGCGCCGCGATGGCCTCGTCGCAGACCAGGAATTCCGGGTTCACGGCCAGGGCCCGGGCGATACCGATGCGCTGGCGCTGGCCGCCCGAGAACTGGTGCGGGTAGCGCCGCCGGTATTCCGGGTCGAGGCCGACCCGCTCCATCACCTCCTCGACGTAGTCCGCCATGGTGTCGCGCTTGACCATGCCGTGGATCACCGGCGCCTCGCCGATGATGTCCTCGACCCGCATGCGCGGGTTCAGGGACGCGAACGGGTCCTGGAAGATCATCTGGATCTGCAGGGCCGTGTCGGCGCCCTGCTCCTTGTCCATGGCCGAGACCTCGGTGCCCTTGAACGATATCTGTCCCGCTGTGGGCTCCAGGATGCCGGCGACCATGCGCCCGAAGGTCGACTTGCCGCAGCCCGACTCGCCGACCAGGCCCACGACCTCGCCCCGGGCCACCGTCATGTCGACGCCGTCGACGGCGTGCACCACCTCCTCGCGGATGTTGGAGCCCAGTTTCTGGGCGATCTTCCCCGCCAGGTCCAGGTGCTTGATGAACTTCTTCGACAGGTCCCGGGTTTCCAGCATCGCCGTCATTGCGCCGCCTCCATGTGGGGATGGAAGCAGCGGACGTCGCGTCCCGGCACCGGCTGGGTGATTTCCGGCGCCGCCTCGCAGGCGCCGTCGGCCCTGGTGCAGCGCGCCTTGAACGGGCACCCAGTGGGCAGGTTCAGGAGCGACGGCGCCATCCCCGGGATCTGGGCCAGGCGCTGGCCCCGGTTGTTGTGGCTCGGCACCGACCCCAGAAGCCCCACCGTATAGGGATGGACCGGGTGGTCGAGGACGTCGTTCAGGGCCCCTTCCTCAACCATCATGCCGGCGTACATGACGCAGATCTTGTCGGCCAGCCCGGCGACCACGGCGAGGTCGTGGGTGATCCAGATCAGCGCCGTGCCCGTTTCCCGGCATAGCTTCTGGGCTTCGTAGAGGATCTGTCCCTGGATGGTGACGTCGAGCGCCGTCGTCGGCTCGTCGGCGATGATCACGTCGGGCTTGTTGAGCAGCGCGATGGCGATGGCGACGCGCTGGCGCATGCCGCCCGAGAACTGGTGCGGATAGGCCTTGAGGCGCTCGTCGGCGGAAGCGATTCCCACCTGGCCCAGCACGTCCCGGGACCGCCGCCGGGCTTCCTCGCGGCCGACGTCCGGTTCGTGGGCCAGCACCGTCTCGATCATCTGGGTATCGATGCGCAGCACCGGGTTCAGGGTCATCATCGGGTCCTGGAAGATCATCGCGATGCGGTTGCCGCGAAGCCGGCGCATGCGTTCCTCGTCCAGGCCCACCAGGTCCTCGCCCTTGAACAGGATCCGGCCGCCGACGACCTCCCCCGGCGGGTCCACGAGGCCGATGATGGAAAAGCCGGTCACCGACTTGCCGCATCCGGATTCGCCCACCAGGCCCATGACCTCGCCCCGGTCGACGGTGAAGCTGATCCCGTCCACCGCCTTGGCGATGCCTTGCTTGGTGAAAAAGTGGGTCTGCAGGTCGTCGACCTGGAGCGTCGGTGTCGTCGTCACCGGGGACTACCTTTGCAGGCGCGGGTTCAGCACATCGCGCAGCTTGTCGCCGACCAGGTTGATGGTGACGATGGTGATTAACAGTGCGATGCCGGGGAAGAAACTGATCCAGTACCTGCCGCTCAGCATGTAGTCGAAGCCGTTGGCGATCAGCAGTCCCAGGGACGGTTCGCTCACCGGCAGGCCGACGCCGAGGAAGCTGAGGGTCGCCTCGAGCGAGATCGCGTGCGCCGTCTGGATGGTGCCGACGACGATCAGCGGCGGCAGGCAGTTGGGCAGCAGGTGGCGGAAGACGATACGCTTGTGGCCCAGGGCCAGGCACGTCGCCGCTTCTATGTATTCCTTGCTGCGCTCGACCAGGGCCGAGCCGCGCACGGTGCGGGCGTAATAGGCCCACTGCGCGATGACCAGGGCGATGACGATCTTGTCGACCCCCTTGCCCAGCACCGCGAGCAGGATCAGGGCCACCAGGATCGACGGAAACGAGAGCTGGATGTCGACCAGCCGCATGATCAGGTTGTCGGTGCGGCCGCCGAAATAGGCCGCCGCCAGGCCGACGGTGGCGCCGATGCACATGGCGATGATGCCCGACATGACGCCGACGCCGAGGCTGATGCGAAGGCCATAGAACATGGCGCTGACCAGGTCCCGCCCGGCGCCGTCGGTGCCGAGCCAGAAGGTCATCCCGTCCATGCTCTCGGCGCCCGGCGGCAGCTTGCCGTCGAGGACGCTGACCGTGGCAAGGTCGTACGGGTCGGTGGGCGAGATTAGGGGCGCGAAGAGGGCGATGAAGATGATGCAGCCGAGCACGATCGTGGCCCCCGTCGCCACGGGGCTGTCGAAGAAGTCGGAGAGGAAACGCCGGAACGGCGTATCGATCTTGGCCGCCGTCGGCGCCTCTTCGGCGGGGAGTGTCTGTTCGATGCCGTTGCTCATCCCTTGACGTCCTGCAGGCGGACCCGGGGATCGAGGATCGAGTAGAGCACGTCGACCACCAGGTTGATGATGACGAAGATGATGACGATGATCATCAGGTAGGCGACGATCACCGGCCTATCCAGGTTCTGAATCGAATCGATGATCAGCTTGCCCATGCCGGGCCAGGCGAAGACCGTTTCGGTGACCACCGAGAAGGCGATCAGGGCGCCGAACTCGAGCCCGAGCACGGTGACTACCGGGATCAGGATGTTCTTCATCAGGTGGACGAAGATCACCCGCCTGGTGCTCAGGCCCTTGGCGCGGGCGAACTTGATGTAGTCCTGGTGCACCGCTTCCCGGGTTCCCGCCCGGGACAGCCGGATCACCAGCGAGATTTTGAACAGGGCCAGGTTGAGGGCCGGCAGCAGCAGGTGCCTGAGCCCGTCCATGGTGAAGAAGCTCACCTGCATGCCGAGGAAGGGCACGGTCTCGCCCCGGCCCGTGCTCGGCAGCCACCCCAGCATCACCGCGAACACCATGATGAACATCAGCCCGACCCAGAAGGTGGGCAGGCTGAAGCCCAGGATGGATCCCGCCATAATCACCTTCGCCGCCTTGGTTTCGTTCTTCAGCCCGGCGTAGACCCCCAGCGGTATGCCGATGACGATGGCCATCACCAGGGCGGTCAGGGCCAGCTCGAAGGTCGCCGGAATGTGGTGGACGATGATCTGCAGCGCCGGCTCGCCATAGACGAAGGATTTCCCCAGGTCGCCCTCCAGCGCATTGATGACGAAGTAGCCGTATTGGGCGTACCAGGGCTTGTCCAGGCCCATGGAGCGGATCACCCGCTCCCGTTCCTCCTGGTCGGCCTCGTCGCTGACCATCATCTCGACCGGGTCGCCGACCAGGTTGACGCCGCCGAAAACCAGGAACGACATCAACAGGACGACGACCACGCTCTGCATCAGCCGGCGGATGATGAAAACGGTCATTGAGTTTGGCCCCCCGAGGGCAGGGAACGGCGGTGCGCTGTTTGGCGCACCGCCTGGTTCCCTATACCGGGGTTATTCCGGCACCACTCCCATGGCCAGCGTCCGCTCGTCGGTGCGGGCGACGTACTTCAGGCCCTTCTTGGCACCCCAGGTGTTGACCTGGTAGTGCAGCGGGATCAGGCCCACGTCGTCGGCGATGGCGATTTCGGTGGCCTTGGCCAGCAGCTTGGCACGCTTGTCGTCGTCGACGGTGGCCAAGGCGTCTTCCAGCACCGCGTCCATCTTCGCGTTCGAGTGCAGGCCCCGGTTCGACGACCCGTAGCCCTTGGACTTGTCGTAGGTCGCCAGCAGCGAGCGCAGCGGCGACGATGGCTCGCCGGTGCCCGAGCCCCAGCCGACGAGGACGAAGCTGAACTCCGGCGGCTTCTTCGGCCCCTTGTTCTTGGCCCGCTTGAAGTAGACGCTCTTGGGCATGGTGTCGGGGGTCGTGGCGATACCGATGCGGCTCAGCATCTGCGAGATCGCCTCGACGATCTTGGCGTCGTTGATGTAGCGGTTGTTGGGTCCGTGCAGCGTCGTCTTGAAGCCATCGGCAAAACCGGCCTCGGCCAGCAGCTTCTTCGCTCCCTTGGGATCGAAGGCTTCCGGCTTCAGATTGGCGGAGCGTCCGAAGAAGCCTTCCGGCAGAAGTTGCCCGGCTTTGACCGCGACGCCTTCCATGACCCGCTCGACGATGGCGTCGCGGTTGATCGCCTTGGAGATCGCCCGGCGCACGCGCACGTCCTTGAACGGGTTCTTGATCTTCGATCCGTCCTTGGCCGTGGCGAAGGGTGTCGGGTCCCGGTGCTGGTCCAGGTGCAGGTAGATGACCCGGTTGGAGATGCCCTGGCTCATGGCAACCTTGGGCTCCTTCTTGAGGCGCGCGATATCCGTCGTCGGCACCTGGTCGATGAAGTCCACGTCGCCGGCGAGCAGCGCCGCCAGCCGCGACGGGGCCGACTTGATGGGCTTGATGATGACCTTCGCCCAGTGCGGCTTGTCGCCGTAGTAGTTGTCGTCGCGGGCCAGCTCCAGGACCTCGCCCTTGATCCATTTGACGAACTTGTAGGGGCCGGTACCGGCCGCGGCCTTGCCGTTGTTGAACTCGCCTTCCCACTGGCCTTCGGTCTTGTCCGAGATGATGTGGACGTTGGACAGGTCCACCGCCATCAGGGGATAGGGCCTGGGCGTCGTCACCTGGATGGTGTGGCTGTCGATCTTCTTGTATTCCTTGCCGCCGCCGTTGGTGTAGAGCTTGAAGCTCGACTTGGCGTTGGGATGCGCCGGCGCGCGCTTCATGG
>JAJFIG010000567.1 GCA_021775195.1 Rhodospirillales bacterium
CAGGCGGCGCCGGTGTCCATCCATTCGAGGACGGGACCGTGGACGCGCAGGGCCTGGGCCAGGCCAACCGGTGGCGGCGCGAACCGGGGGCCGCAGCCGACCAGAAGGATGTCGATCACCGGGTCGCTTGTGGTTACGGGGTGAAGGGATTCGGTCGTCAACGATTCCACATCCTGGACCGGCCAAGACAGGGTGCGTTCAGGGAAAACCAGGACCGATCCGTTATAGACTTCGCCGGCGATGCGAAAAAGTCCGTCGCCATACCCTTGGATAAGCTGGCGTCCTTCGGGTATCAGGGGAGTGATATCGAACCCCGAAATGGGTCTACGGCGCTTCCGCGGCCGCCTCCTCCTCGCTGTCCTTGTCCTCGCTGGCGCGCGCGCCCCGGCGCCCGACATTCATGTAGAGAAGCAGGGGAACCGCCAGGCAAATCGAAGAATAGGTGCCGATAACCACACCCCAGATCATCGCGAAACTGAAGCCCCGAATGACCTCGCCGCCGAGGAAATAAAGGGAAAACAGCGCCAGCAACGTGGTCACGCTGGTCATCACGGTCCGCGACAGGGTCTCGTTGATGCTGCGATTGAGCAGCTCGGGCAGGGGCATGACCTTGTACTTGCGCAGGTTCTCGCGCACCCGGTCATAGACCACGACGGTGTCGTTGATGGAATACCCGGCGATGGTCAGAACCGCAGCCACGGTCGACAGATTGAATTCCAGGCCCAGCAGCGAGAACAATCCGATGGTCGATATAACGTCATGCAACAGTGCGACCACCGCGCCCATGCCGAACTGCCACTCGAAGCGGAACCAGATGTAGATCAGCATGGCGAAAATGGCGGCGCCCACGGCGTAGACCCCATCCCAGAACAGCTCCTCGCTGACCTTGGGTCCGACCACTTCGGTGCGCCGGTATTCGGCGATATCGTCGCCAAGCGCCTCCTTGATCTTCTTCACCGCCTCGTTCTGCGCCTTTTCGCCGCCTTCCTGTTTCTGAAGGCGGATCAGCACGTCATCCGGGGCGCCGAATTCCTGCAGCGACACCTCGCCCAGCCCCAACGCCGACAACTTGGTACGCATCGCGCCGATATCCGCCGGACCCGGCGTCCGCACATCGATCATGATGCCGCCCTTGAAATCGATGCCGTAGTTGAGCCCCTTGCCGGCGAACAGCACAACCGACGCGACCACCAGACACAACGAGAAGGCAAAGAAGATCGTCTTCTTGCCAATGAACTGCAGGTTGATACCGGCGGGGATGAAATGCAGGCCACGCATAATCAAGGCACCTAAATGGGAAGCTTTTCGGGGCGCTTGCGCCGCAGCCACGACACCACCAGAAGCCTGGTCAGCATGATGGCGGTGAACATGGAAGACGCGATGCCGACTGCCAGGGTGACCGCGAACCCGCGCACCGGCCCCGAGCCGAACTGATAGAGCAGCAGCGCCGCGATCAGGGTCGTGACGTTGGCGTCGATGATGGTCGTTATGGCCCGGGAATACCCCGCGTCGATGGCCGAAATCGGCGTCCGCTTGTTGCGAACCTCCTCGCGTATACGCTCGAAGATCAGGACGTTGGCGTCCACCGCCATGCCAATGGTCAGCACGATGCCGGCGATCCCGGGAAGGGTCAGGGTCGCCTGCATGAACGACAGGGCCGCCGCGATGATGATCATGTTGGCCAGCAGGGCGACATCGGCCATAAGCCCGAACAGGCCGTAGTACAAAGCCATGAATACGACAACCCCGACAAGGCCGATGACACTGGCGACCTTGCCGGCGGCGATGGAGTCGGCGCCGAGGCCCGGCCCGACCGAACGTTCCTCAAGAATGGTCAGCGGCGCCGGCAAGGCGCCGGCCCTGAGCAACAATGCCAGGTCCTGTGTTTCCTGCACCGCAAAATTGCCCGAGATGATCCCGCTGCCCCCGAGGATCGCTTCGCGGATCACCGGTGCGCTGATGACCTGGTTGTCGAGGACGATGGCAAACGGCTTGCCGACGTTCTTCCGGGTTACGTCGCCGAAACGTTTGGCGCCCAGGGTGTCGAACCGGAAGCTGACCACCGGCTCACCCAATTGGAAGGTGGGCCGGGCATCGACCAGGTTCTCACCGCTGACCATGACCCGTTTGCGGATCAGCAACATGCGCGGCCGCCCGTCGGCGCCTGTGTCATCGCGCGACGCCATCAGCTTGGAGCCCGGCGGCACCCGGCCGGCCAGGGCATCGGTGATGGAATTTTTCTGGTCCACCAGATGGAAGGACATTTTCGCCGTTTTGCCGAGAATATTTTTGATCCGTTCGGGGTCGTCAATTCCCGGCAACTGGACAAGAACACGGTCGGCGCCCTGGCGCTGGATGGTCGGCTCGCGCACCCCCGTTTCATCGATCCTGCGGCGGATGATCTCGATCGACTGGTCCACCGCCGCTGTTCCCCAGTCACGCAATGCCTGGTCGGTCAGCGTTAACGTGATGCGGCCGTCGTCGGCCATGTCCAGCGTCGCCAATTGGGATTCCACATCCCGTATCAGCCGCCGCGCCTCCTCGGCGCGGGTCAGGTCCTTGATGGTGACGCCAATGCCCTGGGCCTCGATGCCGAGATTCCGGTAACCGATGCGGGCCTTTCGCAGGGCGATCCGCACCGAATCCACCATGGTCTCCAGGCGTTCACGCACAACCGCCTTGATTTCGACCTCGAGCAGCAGGTGCGATCCGCCCTGCAGGTCGAGCCCCAGGCTGATCTGCTGATGGGGAATCCAGGTCGGCAGGGACGCGGCCTGGCGGGCGCTCAGGAAGTTGGGGGCGGCGAAGGCAAGGCCGAACGCACACACCGCGAGAACCAGAATCACCTTCCACTTGGCGAAATAAACCATGGAGTTACGTGCCCGGCCTTATTGAGTACACGACCTAGAAGTTGTCATTTTTTGCCGAACAAACCCCCGAGCAGGGAACCGATGCCTCCCTCGCTCTTGGTCACCGCCTGGGTGGGTTTCTCTCCCTTGTCCCCGCCCTTGACCGGTTCTGTTTTGGCAAGAACGCTGGCGATCAGGCCACGCTGGACGCGCACCTTCACACCGTCGGTGATCTCTACCATGACTTCGGTGTCGTCGATCACCTTGGTTATCGTGCCCATGATCCCGCCTCCAGTGACCACCCGGTCGCCGCGGCGGACGGCGCCCAGCATTTCCCTGTGCAGTTTCTGTTTTTTCTGCTGCGGGCGGATAAGCAGGAAATAGAAAACCACGAAAATCAGGACCAGTGGCAGGAAGGCTTCGATACCACTACCTGATCCGCCGCCCGCGGCCTGGGCGTAAGCTGGTGAGACGAACATCGGAAACTCCACGAAATATTTCGGCGAGGCCAGCCGGACTATACCGGTACCGGCGCCACTTGCAAACGCAAAGCGACCAGTTCACGCCTTATTGTTGTTTTTCAATATCTTGTGTTTTTCTTTTCGGTGGAAAGGAGAGCCCGTCCGGGATCGGTCCGGGGCCGGGGACGGGCAAAGACGGGGGGGGCGGACCCCATGCCGCCCAATCGGCTTGGTGTGGCACCGTGTCCACCGGGAATTGACGCACCGGCGCGGTGTGGTAGGGTCGCCGCCGTCCTTTTGCGGCACACCAAGAGCGATTAGCGAAGACCATGTCCGAACCCGATCTCAGTGCCCTCCTCCGGCGGATCGCCGATTCCCTTGACCGGCTGGCCCCACAGGTACCCCAAACCGCCGATCTCGACGCCGCCGACGCCTTCGTCTGGCATGCCGAGGGCCCCTGGCTGGAGGCCGTGCCCGCCGTCAACCGCATAGAATTGGGCCTACTCAGGGGGATCGAGCGTCAACGGGACATCCTGTTGGAAAATACCCGGCGTTTCACCGCCGGCCTGCCCGCCAACAACGTGCTGTTATGGGGCGCCCGCGGCACCGGGAAGAGCTCGCTGGTCAAGTCCATCCACGCCGCGATCAACGACGACAATCCGGGATCCCTGACACTGGTGGAAATCCACCGCGAGGACATACCGTCCCAGCCCCCCCTCCTCCAGCAGCATCGCCAAACCGATCCGCCCAGCAAC
>JAJFIG010000568.1 GCA_021775195.1 Rhodospirillales bacterium
GGGCCGGTGGTGGCCGGCGCCGTGATCCTCGACGCCAACCGCCTGCCCGACGACCTGCGCCACGGCCTCGACGATTCCAAGGCGCTGCGTCCGGCGGCGCGGGAGCGGCTCTTCGGGCGCTTGATGGAGAGTGCCCGGACCGGGGTCGGTCGGGCCGAGGTCGAGGAAATCGATGAACTCAACATCCTACAGGCGACCCTGCTGGCCATGGCCCGGGCACTCGGGGCGCTGGGGGTGGTCCCGGACCTGGCGCTCATCGACGGCAACCGGGTGCCCGAGCTACCGTGTCCGGCGCGGGCCGTGGTCAAGGGCGACGCCAAGAGCCTCTCGGTGGCGGCCGCTTCGATCGTCGCCAAGGTGACCCGGGACCGGGTCATGAGCGAGCTGGGGTTGGCCTATCCGGGCTATGGCTGGGAGCGCAACGCCGGCTACGGCACGGCCGAGCACCGGGCGGCGCTGGAGCGCCTGGGGGTGACCCCCCATCACCGGCGCAGTTTCGCGCCGATCATCAAGATGTTGGGGTCGGGCGGCGGCTGAGTCCAACATGTTGGTGTGCGACTCTCCTCTAACCCATTGATTCCATTTAATTCTTGACGGGGAGTCCGCGCTGACTCATGCTCGAAGGCATGGTGAGGCGTACAAAAACAAAACAGAATCAGGTCATTCTCGGGGATTCCATCAAAAGCATGGAGGCCATGCCCGAGGGTTCGGTGGACATGGTTTTCGCCGACCCGCCCTATAACCTGCAGCTCGAGGGCGACCTGATACGGCCCAACAATACCAAGGTCGACGGGGTCGACCATGCCTGGGATCAGTTCGACGGCTTCGCCGCCTACGACGACTTCACCCGCGACTGGACGACGGCGGTGCGCCGGGTGCTCAAGCCCAACGGAGCGCTGTGGGTGATCGGCACCTACCACAACATCTTCCGGGTCGGGGCGACGCTGCAGGACCAGGGGTTCTGGATCCTCAACGACGTGGTCTGGCGCAAGACAAACCCGATGCCCAACTTCCGCGGCCGGCGCTTCACCAACGCCCATGAGACCCTGATCTGGTGTTCGCGGGACAAGAATTCCAAGCACCGCTTCAACTACGACGCCATGAAGAACCTCAACGAGGACCTGCAGATGCGCAGCGACTGGCTGTTCCCCCTGTGCACCGGGGCCGAACGCCTCAAGGTCAACGGGCGCAAGGCCCACCCGACGCAAAAGCCGGAGGCGCTGCTGCACCGGATAATCCTGGCCTCGACCGAGGTCGACGACGTGGTCCTCGATCCCTTCTTCGGCAGCGGCACCACCGGGGCGGTGGCGAAGAAGCTGGGGCGGCGCTACATCGGCATCGAGAAGGACCCGGCGTACGTCAAGCTGGCGCGGTCGCGCCTGGCCAAGGTGCGCCGGCCCAAGGACCTCACCCTGATGGAGACCAGGGGCAAGCGGGACGAGCCCAGGATTCCCTTCGGCTGGCTGGTGGAGCGGGGGATCCTGACGCCCGGCGACGTGCTCTACGACAACCGCCGCCGCCACAGCGCCAAGGTGCGCGCCGACGGCTCGCTGGTAACGGCGGACTTCCGGGGCTCCATCCACCAGGTCGGCGCCTACGTGCAGAAGGCCCCGGCCTGCAACGGCTGGCAGTTCTGGTACGCCGAGGTCAAGGGGACCCTGGTGCCCATCGACGTCTTCCGCCAGAAACTCCGCGCCCAGCTGCACTGAGGGCCGAAGGCCGGGACGGGGACCGGATGCGTCTCAACGGAGACCGTTCGAAACCGGCACTCTTTTTTTAATTATTCTACCGAAAATTGATGTAGATCAATGCGTGGGGAAATGGCCCCGGGCACACTGGAGGCTTGCGGAAGTTGTAACTGGGAGAAACCCGTTAATTCAATTTTCCGATGAAGGACAAAACGTTCTTCCAACCAGGCCCCGCCGCGATTCTCCGATCCCGTTTCCTCAAGTCCCCCTCGCCGGCGGGGACCAAGACCAAATGGAGCGAAACGATGACGAGACTCCCCAAATGCTCGCTCGCGCCGTCCGGCCTGTTCGGCTTGGCGGCGTTGTTACTCTCCATGTCGACCGCGCCGGCCATGGCGGCCGGCCTCAACGGTGACGCCGCCTACACCGAAGGTCCCCAGGCGTGCGCCGAATGCCACGCCCAAGCCGTAGACGACTGGCTCAGCCACGGGCATAGCCGGAAACTCGGCATCGGCGGGCCGACCATCGCCGCCCTGGACGGCCGTTTCGGCCTCTCGGGCATCGCCCGCGACGGCGGCTTCCTGCTCCCCGATCACGACAAGGACGTCTACAACTGGGACAACGTCCTGTTCATCATCGGTGCCAGCAAGCACTGGAAAACCCGCTTCGTCGGCGCCGACGGCTACATCCTGACCAAGAATGGCAAGAACCAGTACAACTGGTCGAACGGGTCTTGGAGCAACTACCACAAGGATGAAAAGAGGCAGTTCACCTGTGGCACCTGCCACACCACCGGCTACCGCAAGGACGGCACGGTCTTTAATGAAAAGGGCTTCCCCGGCGTTTCCAAGGCCGGGCTGCCCGGCATCAAGGGCGACTGGGCCCACTTCAACATCACCTGCGCGGCCTGTCACGGGCCGGGCGCGGCCCACGCCAAGAAGCCGACCAAGACCAACATCAAGGTCGACAAGAAGGCCAAGCAGTGCGGCACCTGCCACATTCGCGGCAAGGACCCGAAGGTGATCATCGCCAAGGGCGGGTTCATCAAACATCACGAACAGTATCCGGAGCACCTCAACAGCCCGCACAAGAAGTTCTCCTGCGGGACCTGCCACAAGGCCCACGTGACCCGGGCCAGCGGCCTCAAGGTGCGCAAGGGCAAGAAGGAGGTCTGCGACAACTGCCATCCGAAGCAGCGCAAGGCCTATACCGGCAGCTCGATGGCCAAGGCCGGAGTCAAATGTATGGACTGCCACATGGGCCGGGCGACCAAATCGGCGATCAAGAACGGCCCCTACGAGGGCGACGTCTGGACCCACCTGATGCGCATCAACAAGGGCGCCGACTACACCATGTTCAGCGCCGACGGCAAGACCGCCAAGAACGCCATCAGCCTGGAGTTCGCGTGCATGCGCTGCCACGCCGACGGCGACAAGGCGGCCTACGCCGCCATCAAGAGCACCCATACCCTCGGCAAATAAGCCAAAAAGGCGCCTGCCGATGTTACCTGGGGGAGCCTTCGGGCTCCCCCTTTTTTATCGGTGGACGGGGGGCGGGGTGAACCTCGGCGCCATGAATTCGAAAATCCGGATGCCGAAGTCCGCTTAGGGTCTATTGGCAGACGCCCCGGGCCTGGGCCGTTGATGTACGGGGATGGCCCAACCCAGGCATTACACATAAGAAAACGGCGGCCCGAAGACCGCCGCTTTTGATGTCTCCGTGCTGACGGCTGTTTAGTTCAATTTCCTGCGCCGCCTCATGAAGCCCAGCCCTGCGAGGCCGAAGGCAAACAGGGTGATGCTCATCGGTTCGGGGATGCTGGGGCCCGGAATAATGCCAACGGGATCGAGGAACCGGCCTATCGCATCGAGTTCGTTGTCGAAGCTACGGAAGCCGTCATCGATAAAGGGATCGGTGTTGTTGGAATAAACGGCGATATAGCGGAATTGGGTGCCGCTGTCGAAGCCCCACACGCTGGCGTAGTCGTCGCCTTCATCCGCGTTGCCAAAGTCCTGCCAGCCGTCCTCGAAGACGAATCTCAACGACGCCTGTTCGAAGGTCGACCCGGCGCCGGCGCCCGGAACGGCGCCCGCCTCGGTAGCGCCGAATACCCCGGGCGTCCCCGCCGCCGCCGTGGCATCGGCCAGGGACTTGCTGCCGTAAACCGTGAACTCGATCCCCTCGATCAGTTCGTTCCACAACCTTACGGCGGGATCGGCGTGGGTGTCGAATGCCGCATTACCGGTATGGTCGATGGAATTGAACACGATCGCCAGATTGCTCTGGTTGCCGAGCCCCAAATCGACGACGATCGGCGTGCTGGTACCCTGCAACCAGTTGTGGTCGGTCGCCTCCATAGCACCCGCTGCGGTGACGCCCGAGGGTGGCAACGGCGCCACGAAACCACCCGCAAAACCATATGCGTTGGGGAAACCGTGACCTAGGCCGCCATTGCCGCCGGCGAGATAGGAGCCCAGGGCGTAATCGGTGCCGAGCGTCCCGGCGGTTCCGGCCTGACCCTGCACGGTATAGGTGTTTCCGTTGACCCCCGAGGTGAGATTTATGGTCGCCGCGCCTGCTGAGGATGCGCCCAGCATGAGCGCCGAGACCGCAAGGGCGGGAACGAAACGTCGAATTTCAAGCATTTTACCTCCCCTTGGCCCAGAATCGCGGTTCCCTTCCAAATTCAGAACTCGACGCAAAGGGCCTTCTCTTAAGGTTAAAGCAAGAACCATGCCAGATTTGGAGATAGGTTATTATTCAGGGGTTTAGAGAAATTCATCGCGGCCGTATTCATAAATCTGTAAAGAATTCCGACACTTTTTGTGCAAATTTTCTGGTCAAAAGCACCCCCCAATCCGGATTAATACTTAATTCACAGCGAGTTACGTGAAAATCACAAAATATTCAAAAGTGTAAGAAATTCCGACACCCTAACTGAGAGTGTCATAACATAGTATGCGTCGCGAAAGATTATTTCGTGTTTGCAAAGGGTTAGAGAAATCTTGGGCAGGCGCAAAACTGTAAAGAATCCCGACACTTTCGTTTGAAACGGAATGATTAGTGCCCGATAACCGCCTTTCGTCGTTCGTTCGGGGCCCCGGGTCAGGTGCGCCGAATGTCGCCTCATGGCTATACCCGGCTGTAGGCGAAGGGCTGGTGTTGGGACTGCTTAGGGGTGCTGAGCCGATATTCGTGTTGCGGTCGTTGGCGGCCGGACGACCAAAACCCAGTGCCGATCCTTGTTTGAATTGGTCCGCCGCCTCCGGCACAAAAAAAGCGGGGCCTGAAGCCCCGCCTTTTTTCGTCGATGTCCGGCCGGAAGCCCTCAGCGCGTCGGCACCGGGGTGTCGGTGGAATAGTCGTAGAAGCCGCGGCCGGTCTTGCGGCCGAGCCAGCCGGCCTCGACGTATTTGACGAGCAGCGGGCAGGGCCGGTACTTGGTGTCGGCGAGGCCGTCGTGCAGCACCTGCATCACCGCCAGGCAGACGTCCAATCCGATGAAGTCGGCGAGCTCCAGCGGGCCCATGGGATGGCGGGTGCCGAGCTTCATGGCGGTGTCGATGGCGTCGACCGAGCCGACGCCCTCGTAGAGCGTATAGACCGCCTCGTTGATCATCGGCAGGAGAATGCGGTTGACCATGAAGGCTGGAAAATCCTCGGCGACCGCGATCGTCTTGCCCAGGCTTGCGACGAATTCCTTGGCTATCGTGAACGTGGCGTCCTCGGTGGCGATGCCGCGCACCAGCTCCACCAGTTCCAT
>JAJFIG010000569.1 GCA_021775195.1 Rhodospirillales bacterium
GGCGGTAGGCGATAAGGTCGGCGATGGTCGCGATCCTGAGATCGTGGTGCTCGGCAAAGGCAACCAGATCCGGCATCCGGGCCATGGTGCCGTCCTCGTTCATGATCTCGCAGACGACTCCGGAGGGATTGAGCCCGGCCAGCCGTGCCAGATCGACCGCCGCCTCGGTATGGCCCGCCCGCACAAGGACGCCGCCGTCCCGTGCCTCGAGAGGGAAAATGTGTCCCGGACAGGCGATGTGCTCGGGACCGCTGGTCGGGTCGATCGCCACCGAGATGGTGCGGGCGCGATCGGAAGCGGAAATGCCCGTGGTCACGCCCTCGCGGGCCTCGATGGAAACGGTGA
Source organism: Rhodospirillales bacterium (assembly GCA_021775195.1). Taxonomy (GTDB): domain Bacteria; phylum Pseudomonadota; class Alphaproteobacteria; order Rhodospirillales; family 2-02-FULL-58-16; genus JAJFIG01. The sequence continues at coordinate 346 of JAJFIG010000569.1, forward strand.
AGGCGGTCTGGTGCCGGGACGTATTCTTGCGCGCCATCAACGGCAGTTCGAGCTGTCGGAGGCGCTCGGGCGTCAGGGTCAGGCAAATCAGGCCGCGCCCGTACTTGGCCATGAAGTTGATGGCATCGGGGGTCGCCATCTGGGCCGGGATGACCAGATCGCCCTCGTTCTCGCGTTCCTCGTCATCGACGAGGATGAACATGCGGCCATTTCGGGCGTCCTCGATGATTTCCTCGATCGGCGACAGGCGTTTGGTTGGCGGCACGGTCATTCCTTCCCCAGAAGGCGCGCAACATACCGCGCCACCATATCGATTTCCAGGTTCACGGCATCTCCCGGGGTCAGGGCGCCGAGGGTCGTGTGGGACCGGGTGTGGGGAATGATGTTGACCCCGAAGGTTTCATCGTCGACTTCGTTGACGGTCAGGGAGACGCCGTCGGCGGCAACCGAGCCCTTTGCGGCGATGTAGCGCATGAGCTCCGGCGGCGGCGCGAATGCCAGGCGCAGGGAGTCGCCCTCCGGGTCGGCCGCCGCCAGCCTTGCGACACCGTCGACATGGCCGGAAACCAGGTGGCCGCCCAGTTCGTCGCCGAGGGCCAGCGGGCGCTCGAAGTTGACGGGGGTTCCGGCCTTCCAGTCACCGAGGGTGGTTCGCGAGAGGGTCTCGGCGGAAACCGAGGCCGCAAACCAGTCGGGGCCCTTGTCGATGACCGTCAGACAGGTGCCCGAACAACAGATGGAGGCACCGATGCCGATTCCTCCGGTGTCGTACCGGGTGGTGAATTCAATGCGGGTATCGCCACCGCTTTCGATAGCGCGGACTGTGCCCAGGTCGGTGACGATGCCGGTAAACATTCAGGTCTGCTTCCAATAGGTCTCAAGAATGTCCATGCCGATTTCCCGGACCGCGGTGCGGGTGAACGTGGGAGTGTCAGACACGGTATCGATGCCCAGAGGGGCCGCCGCCGGGAGGCCGTCACCACCGATTAGTCGGGGCGCCCGGAACCAGGCCAGTTGATCGATCAGTCCCCTGCTTAGCAGGGCCGCGGCCGAGGTGCCACCTCCTTCGACCAGAATGCGTGTCAGGCCGCGCCGTCCAAGTTCCCGGGCCAGCCAGCCAAGGTCGGGCCGCCCGGAAGAATCGGCTTCGGCATCGATGATCTCGATACCCAGGCCCTCATACATCTTGCGATTTTCGGACGCGGCGCCGGCGGTGGTGACGAGCCAGGTCGGTATTCGACCGGCCGTCATTGCCAACCGGCAATCGGGCGGCAGGCGCAACCGGCTGTCAATGACGATCCGGATCGGCGACCGGTGCTCGAGGCCGGGCAGACGGCAGGTGAGTTCCGGATCATCGGCAAGGACGGTGCCGATACCGGTCAGGACGGCATCGTGATCGGCCCGCAAGCGGTGGCCCATGGCCCGTGCCGGCGCGCCGGTGATCCACCGGCTGTCCCCGGTCCGCGTGGCGATTCGCCCATCCAGGGTGGTCGCCGTCTTGAGGGTGAACTGGGGCCGGTTGTCCCTGGTCCGCAGAAGGAACCCGGCGTTGAGCCTGGCCGCTTCCTTGGCGCAGACACCGGTGACGACGGTGATGCCGGCGTCCCGAAGGCCGGCGATTCCCCGTCCCGAGACGTTCGGGTCGGGGTCCTCGAGGGCGATCACGGCCCGGGCGATGCCGGCGTCGGCCAGGGCATCGGCGCAGGGCGGCGTCTGGCCGTGGTGGCTGCAGGGCTCCAGGGTGACGTATGCCGTCGCCTTCCTGGCGTCGGTTCCAGCGCGGTGCAGGGCCTCGGTTTCCGCATGGGGGCGGCCGCCGGGCTGGGTCCAGCCGCGGCCGACCACCATGCCGCCGCGGTCGGGACGTACGAGGACGCATCCGACGGCGGGATTGGGTGCAACGGCCCCCAATCCGCGGCGCGCAAGCGCCAAGGCGGCGCGCATGTGGTGGGTATCGTCAGCGTCAGACGTCGTCGCCACTGAGTTGTCCCACGAATTCCTCGAAGTCCTTGGCTTCGCGGAAGTTTCGATAGACCGAGGCAAACCGGACGTAAGCGACCTGATCCAGATTGGCCAGGTGATCCATGACCATCTCACCAATGACCTTGGTCGGAATTTCGCTCTCGCCAAGGGTTTCCAGGCGGCGCTGGATACTGTTGACGATGCGTTCGATGCGCTCGTCCTCCACGGGCCGTTTGCGAAGCGCGATGCTCAGTGATTTCATAAGCTTGTCGCGGTCGAACGGCGATTTCTCGCCGTTCTTTTTTATCACCGCGAGCTAGCGAAGCTGCACCCGTTCGAAGGTGGTAAAGCGGGAGGCGCAATCCGGGCAGTACCGCCGCCTGCGGATGGCGGAATTATCCTCCGTGGGACGGGAATCCTTTACCTGGGTATCCCCGTGGCCGCAAAACGGACAGCGCATGAGTGATCATCCTTCCCGTTGTGGCAGGCCGGGCGCGGCCTACACGTGCGAGTATATTGGAAAGCGTTGACTGAGGGCCGCGACCTTGTCGCGCACGGCCGATTCGACGGCGTCGGATTTTTCCGGGTCGGTGGCCAGAGCGTTCAGAACCTCGCCGATCAATTGCCCTATGTGGCGGAATTCGCTCGGCCCGAAGCCGCGGGTGGTTCCCGCCGGCGTGCCGAGGCGGATGCCGGAGGCGACGGACGGCTTTTCCGGGTCGAAGGGGACGCCATTCTTGTTGCAGGTGATGCCGGCACGTTCGAGGGCCGCCTCGGCCACCATGCCGGTGAGTTGCTTGGGCCTGAGGTCGACCAGAACCATGTGGGTATCGGTGCCGCCGGAAACGATGTCGAGCCCCTGCTCGATCATTTCGGCGGCAAGGACCTTGGCGTTCTCGACCACGGTCTGGGAATAGGCCCGGAACTCGGGTCTGAGGGCTTCGGCAAAGGCGACGGCCTTGGCGGCGATCACATGCATCAGCGGTCCCCCTTGCAAACCGGGGAAAATGGCCGAGTTGATCTTCTTCCCGATATCGGGGTCGTTGGCCAGGATCATGCCGCCGCGGGGTCCGCGCAGGGTCTTGTGGGTGGTCGTCGTCACCACGTGGGCATGGGGCAGCGGCGTCGGATGGACGCCGGCGGCGACCAAGCCGGCAAAGTGAGCCATATCGACGAAGAGATAGGCGCCGACGGTGTCGGCGATGGCCCGGAAACGCTCGAAGTCGATGATGCGGGGATAGGCGGAACCACCGGCAATGATCAGTTTGGGTTTGGCTTCCCTGGCCATGGCCTCGAGCTCGGCGTAGTCGATCTGCCCGTCCTCGCGGCGGACGCCATAGCGGACGGGGTTGAACCATTTGCCGGACT
>JAJFIG010000058.1 GCA_021775195.1 Rhodospirillales bacterium
GATCTGGTGCGCCGGATCGAGGACCATGACGTCGATCTCCTGATCGGCACCCAGATTGTCGCCAAGGGCTACCATTTCCCGCTCCTCACCCTGGTCGGCGTGGTTGACGCCGACCTTGGCTTGGCCGGGGGCGACCTGCGCGCCGCCGAGCGTACCTATCAACTGCTCTATCAGGTGGCGGGCCGGGCTGGACGCGCCGAAAGGCCGGGCCGGGTCATCGTCCAGACCTACATGCCCGAGCACGCGGTCATGGATGCCCTGGTGTCCGGCGACCGGGAGCGGTTCCTGGACGCCGAGGCCGGTGCCCGCCAGGAAAACGGGATGCCGCCTTTCGGCCGCCTGGTGGCGCTGATCGTATCCGGGCCGGACGAGGCCGCCGTCGACGCCGCCGCCAGGGGCCTTGGCCGCGCCGCGCCGCGGGGTGACGGCATCCAGGTCCTGGGGCCGGCCCCGGCGCCGATGGCCATGTTGCGCGGCCGCCACCGCCGCCGGCTGCTGCTCAAGGCCGGCCGCGAAATCAGCGTCCAGCCCCTGGTGCGGCGCTGGTTGGCCGAGGCCGACGTGCCGCGCCGCGTTCGCGTCCACGTTGACGTCGACCCCTACAGCTTTCTCTAGAGTGATGGCCCGGAGGCCGGGTTCCGGTCAAACAGGTTTTCCTAATATGGAGGGGCTCCGATAACCCGCAGAAATCCGCGTTTTTCCGGCCTGTCATCGAGTCCGGGAGTCGGCTTGCATGGCCGGAACGAGTATGCTAGACAACAGGCGCTTTTCGCACAGGGTTGTGAGTTTTTCGGGGGCCGGAGTGCTCCCGGTCGTCATTAAAGTTCGAATCAGGGGTTTCCCCAGTTGACATCCAAGAACACAGGCGCCACCGGACTCGCCGGCCGTTATGCGACCGCGCTGTTTGAATTGGCCGAGGCGGACGGGCAGCTGGATCAGGTCGCCGACGATCTGAACAGTCTCGCCGCCATGATCAGGGACAGCGACGACCTTCACCGGACCATCCGCTCGCCGGTCCTGTCGCGACATGAACAGGCCCGGGCCATGACCGCGATCATGGAAAAGGCCGGGATGAACGACCTGACGACGCGTTTCGTCGGTCTGGTCGCCTCCAAGCGCCGTCTCTTCGCCCTGCCCGACATGATCGACGCCTACCAGCAGATCCTGGCCGGGCACCGGGGCGAGGCCACGGCCCAGGTAACGTCGACCAGGGACCTGACCGACGGCCAGTTGACGGCCATCAAGGCATCGCTGAAGGCCGCCGTGGGAACCGATGTCACCGTCGACGCCAGTGTCGACCCGGGATTGCTTGGCGGTTTGATCGTCAAGGTGGGATCGCGCATGGTCGACAGTTCCCTGCGCACCAAGCTGCAACAGTTACGCCTCGCCATGAAAGGGGTTGGTTAAATGGAAATCCGCGCCGCGGAAATCTCCGCGATCCTCAAGGAACAGATCGCCAATTTCGGCACCGAGGCCGAGGTGGCCGAGGTCGGCCAGGTGCTGTCGGTGGGCGACGGCATCGCCCGCATCTATGGTCTCGACAACGTCCAGGCCGGCGAGATGGTCGAATTCCCGGGCGGCATCAAGGGAATGGCGCTCAATCTCGAGGCCGACAACGTCGGCACGGTGATTTTCGGCGACGACCGCACCATCCGCGAGGGTGATACCGTCAAGCGGACCGGTACCATCGTCGACGTGCCCGTCGGCAAGGGACTGCTCGGCCGCGTCGTCGATGCCCTCGGCAACCCCATCGACGGCAAGGGACCCATCGACACCGATCAGCGGGCCCGGATCGAGGTCAAGGCCCCCGGTATCATCCCGCGGAAATCCGTGCACGAGCCCATGCAGACGGGGCTCAAGGCCATCGACAGCCTGATTCCCATCGGCCGCGGCCAGCGCGAGCTCATCATCGGCGACCGCCAGACCGGCAAGACCGCCATCATCCTCGACACCTTCATCAACCAGAAGGCCATCAACGACAGCGCCAAGGACGAGTCCGAAAAGCTCTATTGCATCTATGTGGCCATCGGCCAGAAGCGCTCCACCGTGGCCCAGATCGTCAAGACCCTGGAGGAAAACAACGCCATGGAATATTCCATCGTTGTCGCCTCCACGGCCTCCGAACCGGCGCCGCTGCAGTTCCTGGCGCCCTACACGGGCTGCACCATGGGCGAGTATTTCCGCGACAACGGCATGCACGCGGTGATCTTCTACGACGATCTGACGAAGCAGGCCGTCGCCTATCGCCAGATGTCGCTGCTTCTGCGCCGCCCGCCGGGACGCGAGGCCTATCCCGGCGATGTCTTCTACCTCCATTCGCGCCTCCTCGAGCGCGCCGCCAAGATGAACGACGAGAACGGCGCCGGCTCGCTCACCGCGCTGCCCGTGATCGAGACCCAGGCCAGCGACGTGTCGGCCTACATTCCGACCAACGTGATTTCCATTACCGACGGCCAGATCTTTCTCGAGACCGAACTGTTCTACAAGGGCATCCGCCCGGCCGTGAACGTCGGCATCTCGGTCAGCCGCGTCGGTTCGGCGGCCCAGGTCAAGGCCATGAAGAAGGTCTCCGGCTCGATCAAGCTGGAACTGGCCCAGTACCGCGAGATGGCGGCGTTCGCCCAGTTCGCCTCCGACCTCGACCCGGCGACCCAACGGCTGCTCGCCCGCGGCGCCCGCCTGACCGAGATCCTCAAGCAGGACCAGTTCACCCCCTATCCGGTGGAGGAGCAGGTCGTCGCCATTTTCGCCGGCGTCAATGGGTACCTGGACCGCATCGAGGTCAACGAGGTCACCCGCTTCGAACAGGCCCTGCTCGATGACGTCCGCGCCAACCAATCCGAGGTCCTGGCGGCGATCCGCGATGAAAAGGATATCTCCGACGAAACCGACGAGAAGCTGAAGGCTTACCTCGACGCATTCACCAAGGCGTTCGTTTGACGGCACGGCCCGCGGCCCCGGACAGGAACAGCGGAACTCCTAGCTTATGCCCAACCTAAAGGATCTGAGAGTCAGGATCACCAGCGTCACCTCGACGCAGAAGATCACCTCTGCCATGAAAATGGTGGCGGCCTCCAAGCTGCGCCGGGCCCAGGTCGCGGCCGAGGAAGCGCGCCCCTACGCCGACCGCATGGAACGGATGCTGGGTGCCTTGACCGCCAGCCTGCCGACCATGGACGGCGCCCCGCGGCTGCTCGCCGGCACCGGTGCCGATAAGACCCATCTGCTTGTCGCGGTCACCGCCGATAGGGGGCTGTGCGGGGGTTTCAACGGCAGCATCGTCCGCGAAACCCGGAAACGGGCCAACGACCTTATCCGGGACGGCAAGACGGTCAAGATTCTGTGCGTCGGTCGCAAGGGCCGGGATGCCCTCAAGCGTGATTTTTCCGCCAACATCGTCGACACCCTCGAGAACCTGATGAAGACGGGGGCGACGTTCGCCGTCGCCCGCGATCTCGCTGGCCGCCTCAATGCCATGTTCGAAGCCGGCGAATTCGACGTCTGCACCGTCATCTTCAACCACTTCAAGACCGTTATCTCCCAGGAAACCACGACCCCGCAGCTGATCCCGTTCCCCCTGCCCGAGGCCGCCGACGAGGCGCCCACCGATGCCGCCGCCAAGGCGGTTTACATCATGGAGCCGTCGGAGGAGGAAATCCTCGAGGAACTGCTGCCGCGTAATCTGTCGGTACAGATATTCCGGGCCCTGCTGGAAAGCTTCGCCTCCGAACAGGGCGCCCGCATGACCGCCATGGACAACGCGACCCGCAACGCCGGCGACATGATCGACGATCTGACAATGACCTACAACCGCACACGCCAGGCATACATCACCAAGGAATTGATCGAGATTATCTCCGGCGCCGAGGCGCTTTAGCGCCCGGCCCGGGAGTTATCCCAGAGGAGTTCGAACCATGCAGAAGAACACCGTCGGCACCATCACCCAGATTCTGGGCGCCGTTGTCGACGTCCACTTCGAGGGCGATCTGCCCCACATCCTCAATGCCTTGGAGGTTGATCACGGCGGCCATCGGCTGGTCCTGGAGGTCGCCCAGCATTTGGGTGAATCGACGGTCAGGACCGTCGCCATGGACACCACCGACGGTCTGGTGCGCGGCCAGGAGGCGATCGATACCGGCGGCCCCATCACCATGCCGGTGGGCCCCGAGACCCTGGGCCGGATCCTCAACGTCATCGGCGATCCCGTCGACGAGCGCGGCCCGGTCGAGACCAAGACGCGCCTGCCGATCCACCGCTCGGCGCCCGAATTCATCGAGCAGTCCACGGAGACCGAGATCCTGACCACGGGCATCAAGGTCATCGACCTGATCGAACCCTATCCCAAGGGCGGTAAGGTCGGCCTGTTCGGCGGCGCCGGCGTCGGCAAGACCGTGATCATCATGGAACTCATCAACAACATCGCCAAGGGCCACGGCGGCTTTTCCGTCTTCGCCGGGGTCGGCGAGCGCACCCGCGAGGGTAACGACCTCTATCACGAGATGATCGAATCCGGCGTCATCGACCTCGAGGGCAACGAATCCAAGGCCGCCCTGGTGTACGGCCAGATGAACGAACCTCCGGGCGCCCGCGCCCGCGTCGGCCTGTCGGGCCTGACCCTGGCCGAGCACTTCCGCGATGCCGAGGGCCAGGACGTGTTGTTCTTCGTCGACAACATTTTCCGCTTTACCCAGGCCGGCTCCGAGGTTTCGGCCCTGTTGGGCCGCATCCCCTCGGCCGTCGGCTATCAGCCGACCCTGGCCACCGACATGGGGACGCTGCAGGAACGCATCACCTCGACCAAGAAGGGGTCGATCACCTCGGTGCAGGCCATTTACGTGCCCGCCGACGACCTCACCGACCCGGCGCCCGCGACCTCGTTCGCCCACCTCGACGCGACCACGGTTCTGTCGCGCCAGATCGCCGAGCTCGGCATCTACCCGGCGGTGGACCCCCTCGATTCCACGTCCCGCGTCCTCGACCCCCGCATCGTCGGCGACGACCACTACACCACCGCCCGCGAGGTCCAGCGCATCCTTCAGACCTACAAGTCCCTCCAGGACATCATCGCCATCCTCGGCATGGACGAACTGAGCGAGGAGGACAAGCTGACCGTGTCCCGGGCGCGCAAGATCCAGCGCTTCCTCAGCCAGCCCTTCCACGTCGCCGAGGTGTTCACCGGAACCCCGGGCGTCTTCGTCGACCTGGACGACACCATCAAGGGCTTCAAGGGCATCTGCGCCGGCGAATACGACCACCTGCCCGAGGCCTCCTTCTACATGGTCGGCACCATCGAGCAGGCGGTGGAAAAGGCCAAGCGCATGGCCGCCGAGGCCGCTTAAGGGGAAGGACACGCGATGCCCGACAAGGTCCAATTGGAACTGGTCGCCCCGGACCGGCTGTTGATCGCCGAAGAGGCGGACATGGTCGTCGCCCCGGGCGGCGACGGCGATTTCGGTATCCTGCCCGGCCACGCGCCGCTGCTCTCGACGCTCCGCCCCGGCACCATGGACATCTACCAGGACGGCAAGATCACCCAGTCGTTCTTCGTCGCCGGCGGTTTCGCCGAGGTCACCGGCGAACGCCTGACCCTCCTGGCCGAGGAAGCGATGCCGGTGGCCGAAATCGACCGCGCCGCCGCCGAGGACCGGCTCAAGAGTGCCCGCGAGGCGGAAGCGGCGGCCGATGAAGGCACAAGCAAGGTCGCCGAAGCCGAGCGCATCACCGCCGAGGCCATGCTCGCGGCGGCCGAGTCCGCCGGCAAGGGGCGCACCTGAGGCTGCGCCTGACGCATGGGTGTGAATCAACGAAGGCGCGGATTACCGCGCCTTTTGTTATGTTCTTTGGCTAAAATAACCGCCTTAGAGCACTATCCGGTCAAATGGTTCCATTTGGTCGGATAGTGCTCTAACCCGGGAGCTGGCCATGAAACTCTATCTCGTGCAGCACGGCGACGCCCTGTCCAAGCAGGAAAACCCCGACCGGCCGCTCAGCGACAGGGGCCGCGCCGACGTCGAGCGTGTCGCCTCGTTCCTGGGGCGCAGCGTCCGCGTTACCCGGGTGATCCATAGCGGCAAGACCCGGGCCCAGGACACCGCCGTCATCCTGGCCGGCGTCCTCGGCACCGCCGGCGTCGTCGAGGAGGGGACCGGCCTCGGCCCCAATGACGCCACCGAGGCACTCGCCGACGCCGTCGCCGGATGGACCGGGGACGTCATGGTGGTCGGCCACCTGCCGTTCATGGGTCGCATGGCGTCACGCCTGGTCACCGGGACCGAGGACGCCGGCGTCCTCGCCTTCGAGCCCGGTTCCGTCGCCTGCCTGGAATCGACGGGCGACGGTTGGGCCGTCGCCTGGATGGTGCGCCCGTCCTTGCTGGGAGGCCCATCGTGAAGGTCGTCATCACCGGGGGCTGCGGCTTCATCGGCGTGGTGCTGGCCCGCCGCCTGCTCCAGCGGGGCACCTTGACCGGTCCGTCGGGAGCGCCCGAACCCATCGACAGCATGGTCCTGTTCGACGCCGTGGTTCCTGATCAGCGCCCGCCCGGCCTTGACGATCGTGTCGAGCTCGTTGCCGGCGACGTTTCCGACCGCGACACCGTCTTCGGGCTCGTCGATAGGGACGACGTGTCCGTCTTCCACTTCGCCTCGGTGGTCAGTGCCGGCGGTGAACTCGACTTCGACCTGGCGCTCCGCGTCAACCTGGACGGCGGGCGCACCGTGCTCGAGGCGGCCCGGGCCAGGGCCGGCACGCCCCGGGTCCTGTTCCTCAGCTCCGTCGCTACCTTCGGCGGCAGCGCCATGCCCTCGACGGTGAGCGACACCACCAAGCAGACCCCGCAAACCACCTACGGCATGACCAAGGTCATCGGCGAACTGATGATCAACGACTACACCCGCAAGGGCTTCATCGACGGCCGTTCGGCCCGCCTGCCGACCATCGTCATCCGCCCCGGCCGGCCCAACGCCGCCGCCTCCGGCTTCGCCAGCGGCATCTTCCGCGAGCCCCTGGGTGGTGAGGAATACGTGCTGCCGGTCACGTCCGATACCCGTGTCGCCATTCTCGGGATTCGCAGTTGCGTCGCGGGCCTGATCGCGCTGCACGAGGCCGACGGCGCCGCCATCGGCGACGATCGCGCCCTCAACCTGCCCAACATCTCGGCCTCGGTCACCGACATGATCGATGCCCTGACCCGCGTCGCCGCCGAGGACGGCCGCGAACTCGGGCCGATCACCCCGCGCCCCGACCCCACGGTCCAGGCCATCATCGGCGGCTGGCCCATCGTCCTCGAGGCCGACCGCGCCCTCGGCCTCGGCCTGCCCCGGGACGAGAGCCTGGATCACATCATCCGCGAGTACATCGAGGATTATTTGGAGGCGTGACGGCGGCGTCGCGTCATACCCGCCGCGCCGTCCGC
>JAJFIG010000059.1 GCA_021775195.1 Rhodospirillales bacterium
CCACGGGTACATCGCGCCCTGGTAGCCGGCCTCTCGGGCCAGTGCGCGGGCCTCGTCGAGACGTCTGTGGCGATAGCGCAGTAGGGCCTGAGTGATCTCCGGTACACGGAAGTTGAGGAAGGGGAAAATGAACAGCTCGTCCCAGAAGATATGTCCCCGATAGGCCTCGCCGTGAAGGCCCCTGGCGGGAACCCCGGCGTCGAGTTCGATGGTGTTGCGCGACACCGTCTGGAGAAGATGGAAGATGTGCACGCGAAGGGCAATCTGGGTGCGCGACTGGCGCTCGAGTTCGATATCGCAGCGGCGCCAGAGCTGATCCCACTCAAGGACGTGAGCGCGCATCAGCTCGGTGAAGGTCCCGGCTCGGGTGATGGCCGTCTGGGCATCAACGGCGGGCTCGAAAATACCGCGGTCCCGCGAGGTATAAAAAGCGACGACCTTTTCGATGCGCAGCTGCGCACCCTTGCCGATCTCGAAGCTCAGGTCTTGCTGGGCATATCCGTCCCGGCAGCGCCGTCGCCGCTTGACGGCGACCTCTTTGTCGCCGTCGTAAACCCGGGTGCGGGCGGCCTGGGCCACCTGGATGTGCGAGGTGCTGGTCTGCATCAGGATCCAGACGGTGTCGGCCTCGGCCAGTCCTTGGTCCAGGGGGTCAAGATGCCGGCCTTCAAGCTGGCGGTAGCGCTTGACACCCCAATTGATGACTTGGCCGTCGAGGGCCGAACGCACCTGGACGGTGCCGGACCAGTTGTGGGCGGTCAGCGACCACTCGATGGCGCCGATGTGGGGCTTGGCCATGTTGACAAAACGGCGGCTGACGAGCGAAGTCTCGCGCTTCTTTGGGTCGCGGAAGCGGATCGTGCGGACGAGGATGCCCTGCTTGATGTCCAGTTCCTGGGTATAGTCGAGGACCTTGACATTGGCGAGGTCGAACCACGGTCCGCCTTCGATGCGCAAGGTGAGAAACAGCCAGTTCGGCATGTTGACCAGGTCTTCGTTCACAACCGGCCGCCCGGCGACCATGGTGGTCAGCCGGTTATAGCCGCCGGCGAGATAGGTGCCGGGGTAGTGAACGTCGCCGGCCTTGGCCCATTCGACCGTTCCGCGGGTACAGAAGTAACCGTTGCCCAGGCTGCATAGAGCTTCACGCAGACTTTCGTTGCCGGGATCGAATCCGTCGTATTTCAGGGTCCAGGTTGCCATGGTGGTCGCGCCTCTCTCCGTGGCGGCTTTTCAATTGCCCAGGGTGTCCAGAAGACGTCCGGCGTCGTCGGGAGTCCCGACGATGTAGTCGGCCATGGTCGGATGGTCGGTCTCAGGGTTGGTCTTGTCGCCGACGAAGACGCCAATGCCGCGGCCGCGGAGGGCGCGGAAGGCGTCCTCGTCGGTGACGTCGTCGCCCATGTAGATGGGAATCACGTCGTCACCATCCAGGTGCAGGGCCTCGAGCAGCCACAGAACGGCCTTGCCCTTGTCCCAATCAAGGCGTGGCTGGATCTCATAGACCATCTTGCCCGGCATGACCCGCAATTCCGGATGCTCGGCAAGCACGGCCTTGACGGTGGCATCGACCGCGGAAAGGCCGTCATCGGCGACTAAGCGATAGTGGACGGCGACAGATGATTTTTTGGGCTCGATCAGGGTGCCCTCGACTGGGTCCAGATCGCGGTGCAGGTGGTCGATCACCTCGTCCAGGAGGACGTGGTAGTCTTCTCCTTCCATGCGCTGGATGGAGCAACCGTTGGGACCGGCGATGTCGAAGCCGTGGCTACCGGCGTAAATGAGATTGTCGAGGCCAACCAATTTCTCCACGTCGCCGCGATCGCGGCCGCTGACCACCGCCACGGGGCAGCGTTCGGCCAGTGCATGGACCACGGTGCGCATGGCTTCCGACAGAACAGCCAGGTCCGGCCGGTCGACGATGGGTGTCAGGGTGCCGTCGTAATCGAGGAAAACCGCGATCCGCTTGTCTCTGACCCGTCCGGCAATTTCAGCTGCGCATTCAAGGGCGCATGGCAGGTCGGCAATGTTCCTAGGCACGTTCGCTCTCCTTCAGCCTTGGTCATTGTTTCTGTTGTCGAGTTCGCTCAGGTCGCTGACGACAATATGGGCACCGTTGTCGCGCAGGACCTTGGGGTCGTCGATCCTATCGATGCCGATGACCAGACCGAATCCGCCGGCGCGACCGGCCTGGACGCCGACGATGGCATCTTCGACGATGGCCGTGCGGCCCGGCTTGGTACCGAGCATCAAGGCCGCCTTGAGATATGTGTCGGGCGCGGGCTTGCCCTTGACCCCGAGACGGGCGGCCTCGACGCCGTCGAAGCGCAGGTCGAACAGATCGCCGATGCCGGCCCGTTCCAGGATGGCAGCGCAATTCTTGCTCGAAGAGACGACGGCGACCCGCATTCCAGTGGCGCGCAGGCGCCGGATCAAACGCACGGTCGAGGGGTAAACGTCGACGCCCTTGTCGTGGAGATGTTCGTTGAAGAATACGTTCTTGCGGTTGCCTAGTCCGCAAACGGTTTCCGTTTCGGGGGTGTCGTCGGGGGTGCCATGGGGCAAGACGACGCCACGAGATTCAAGGAAGCTCTCCACCCCTTCGTATCGGGGCTTTCCGTCTACGTAACGCCGGTAGTCTTCGTCGCTGAACGGTCGGAAGGGAAGGTTGTTGCTATCGGCGATCGATTGCAGATAACCGTCGAACAGGCGCTTCCAGGCGGCGGCGTGGACACGGGCGGTTGCGGTGACGACGCCATCAAGATCGAAGAGGACTGTATCAAAGTCTTCCCGTGACAGAGTGTCGCGGCGGGCGCTTTCGGTCATTGCGGTTTGCCGGGTCATGGGTATACGGGACAATCGTCCACGGTCTCGATCGTGGTCGTCCCCATAGGAGTCATCCATTCATCCCCCGATGTAGTCATTCGCGGCGCAGGGAAAAGAGTCCGGCGGAATTCGGCATTATTTTTTTCCGTTTACCGCCCGTCCGTAACCTGTGCCGCCAGTTCAATGTGAATTTCCCCCCTTTCTCCCGGACGTTGGTTAAACTGCCCTATGGCTGCCGATTCTTTAGGTTGGAAGTAAATATTTGCTGAATATTTTCCACCCGAAGACACAAAGAATGGGGAGCCACAGGAATTCGGAGTTGGCGACGCCTTGGTTGTTGAGTTCCCCCGCCACCACTACATTGGGGTCATGCTGAACTATGACATGCCGCTGTACCGGCCGCCGTCGGAAGGCCCGAACCTGATCATCCAGGCGACGCTGGGCTGCAGCTTCAACGAATGTTCGTTCTGTTCCATGTACAAGACCAAGGCCTTCACGGCCCGTCCCCTGGCCGACGTCTTCGCCGATGTCGAAGCCTCGGCGCGGATGTGGCCAGATGCCCACCGGGTGTTCGTCGCCGACGGCGATGCACTGGTCCTGCCCATGGAGAGCTGGCGCCGGCTTCTTGACAAGTTACATGGGTGTTTGCCGGAACTGGCACGTGTGACGTGCTACGCGACGCCGGCCAGCCTGTTGAAAAAGACACCTGCCGAACTGGAAGAACTCAAGGCCCGGGGAATGACCCTGGTCTACCTGGGTATCGAGTCTGGTTCCACCGGCATCCTCAAGCGGGTCACCAAGGGAGCAACACAAGCCTCGATCATCCGGGCCCTCGAGCGGGCCAGCGAGGCCGGACTCAAGGTCTCGGCGACGGTCATCCTGGGCCTCGGCGGACGGACCCATTGGCGCGACCATGTGGACGGGACCGCGGATCTGGTCAATCGGGCGCCGCCCACCTATTTGTCGACCCTGCAACTCCACCTGGACGATGCCGTGACCGGTGAATTCATGCAACGGTTCGGCGAACCATTTCAGTGGCAGGACGACGCCGGGATCCTGGAGGAGCAGGCGCGACTACTCGAACGCCTGAACCCCGCTAGCCCAGTCATATTCCGCTCCAACCATGCCTCCAACTGCTTAGCTCTGGCGGGTACCCTGCCCCGGGACCGGGATCGCCTCCTTGCCGCGGTCAACGCCGCCCGGTCGGGGACGGCGCCATTGCGGCCGCAATACCTGCGTGGGCTATAGGCAGAGGTTCTTCTTTAGCGGGGTCAGGCATCGAACCGCAGCATCCTTAGGAGAATATTTTGGCTAGATTGTAGGCCTTCTACGCTGGAGGAAATTATTATTACACTAATTCGCGAATGCTTGAACCACCAGCATACAATATAAAATTGTCATTAGGCTCGATCGATTCTACTAAAGATAGTATCTTGTTATTATTACGAAATGCCTGGGTTAAAAGTAATTTAACCAGTAGGCGACAGAATTATTCCCAAATTTGTGCCTTCGGTGCTGCCTGATCATGGTGGCAACATATTACGTTGGGGAATGGATATGTCCGTCAAAACCAAACTCATCAGTGTCCTGGCTCTTTTGGTCATGATTTTCGTCGGAACATCGGGCTTAATGTATCTTCGGTTGCATATGCAGACACCGAAACTGGAGGCAATGGCGCAGGAAACCGTGCGCGTGGGATCGGCCAACGTTCCTCTTCTCGACACGGCGAGAAAAATCAAGTTCGAAGTTGTTCAGGTTCAGCAATGGCTGACGGACATCTCGGCTACCCGCGGCCTCGACGGCCTCAACGATGGGTTCGACGAAGCGGCGGCCCACGCCAAGGCTTTCGCCGAGGCGGTGGCAAAAGCACGGGTGTTGGCCACCGAAGTTAACCTTACCCAGGTCCTTGAGCTACTGGATCAGGCCGAGAATGATTTTCCACCCTACTATGAAACCGGGGTGACCATGGCCAAGGCCTATGTGGCCGAGGGGCCGGCCGGTGGCAATGCCATGATGTCGAATTTTGACTCCGTGGCGGAAAAAATCGGTGAAACCACGGACCAGATCACTGAGTTGGTCAGCGGGATCACGGGTGGAACCCTCACCGAACTGCAAACCCACGCCGGCGATATAAAAGAGGGTAACATCGACTTGAATCGGTTCATCCTGATCCTGACCGGGGTGGGCATTCTCTTCGCCTTGGGGGGCGCAGGTTACCTTTATCTCGTGATCGGTTCGGGACTGAACAATCTCGAGGCGGATATCGAGATTATTGCCGCCAAGAATCATGACGCCGAATTGAACCTGGACCCCGAGGGTTCGGACGAGTTCGCCGGCGTCGGGAGGGCGTTGGCCATGTTCCGGGACAAACTTGCCGAACTCGACAAGTTGAGCGCGGAACAGGAGATGATGGAGAGAAAGGCGGAGAAGGAAAAACGAGCCCTGATGAACGCCATGGCCGACGACTTCGAATCCCGCGTCGGCGGCGTTGTGCAAGGGGTTTCTTCGGCAGCAACAGAGCTGAATTCCTCCGCCGAATCAATGTCGGCGACGGCGGCGGAGACCAACACCCAGTCCACCGCGGTGGCCGCGGCATCGGAAGAAGCCTCGACCAACGTCCAGACCGTGGCCGCGGCGGCCGAGGAACTCTCAAGCTCGATCTCCGAGATCAGCCGCCAAGTGGCCCAGTCCTCGGAGGTCGCCGGCCAGGCGGTCAAGGACGCCCAGAACACCAACGACAAGGTCCAGGGCCGGGCCGCGGCCGCCAACAAGCTCGGCGAGGTGGTGGAGTTGATCACCGACATCGCCGCCCAGACCAACCTGCTGGCGCTGAACGCCACCATCGAGGCGGCCCGCGCCGGCGAGGCCGGCAAGGGATTTGCCGTGGTCGCATCCGAGGTCAAGAACCTGGCCAACCAGACGGCCAAGGCGACGGAGGAGATCGGCAGCCAGAC
>JAJFIG010000060.1 GCA_021775195.1 Rhodospirillales bacterium
CGTCGAATGAGAGTTCGGCGGCCCTCGCCGACTGTTCACGCCCGGGATCCGCCATCAGATCTTGCTCTCGACCGTCGTAACGATGTCGTAAAAAGTCAACATGCTCTCGATCTCCGATATCTCGAACGAAATGCTGAATTCCTCTTCCAGGGCCAAGACAAGGCTGACATGGTTTGCCGAATCCCGCTTCTCGACATTGTCCATTTCTGTATCGTCATCAATGGCAGCAGCATCAATATTGAAAATATCCGCCATGACCTGTTTGACAATGTCCGTTATCGAATCCGCCATATTCCGCGTTCCTTAGTTCGCCCCATTCTGCAACGATTCGCCAATCGACGCGCGGAACCATGACGGCCATCCGACCCGCTTGTCAGGCAGATCCAGGCACCATTCAGTCGCACGATCAGGTGGCTTCATGGACGAAGGAATGGTTGGAATCGTGGTAGGTCACATGCCAATAGCATGGTGGAGGGGGCGACGCCAGCGTCGTGCCCAGCACCGACTTCAGTCCCGACGAGGGGCCGGACTTCCTGCATTGCGGCGCCAGACCGTACTGGTTCGGCGCGGCGCGGCGGCTGCTGGAAATCCCGGTGACGACGTCCTTTGCCGGGCTCCTGGCCGGTGGGCTGCTGGAGGGGGCCGGCAAGCCCCTCTACGGGGCCGCGACATCGGCCCTCGGATACCGGCTGCACGTGCCGGGGGTCCTGGCGCGCTTAGGCGTCGTGGAGCGGATCCGCCTGACCCCGGAAGGCATCACGCCCGACGAGCACAAACGCCTGACGCGAGCGATGCTGAGGGCCGGGCACAAAGTGTTCACCCTCACCTACCACAGCCCGTCGCTGGCGCCCGGGAACACGCCCTACGTCCGGAACGACACCGATCTGGGGGCGTTTCTCGACTCGTTACGGCGCTACTGCGACTATTTTTTCGGCGAGGTGGGGGGGCGTCCGGCGACGCTTGGGGAGATCAGGTCGGCGGCAGTGCCGATGAACGGTTCGCCGGCGTTCCCGTAAGCCCGGAACTGGAGATATGCGGGTCAGGCCGCCGACGACGCCTCGTCCAATATGGCGTTGACGACCGGGAGAACCCGCTTCTCGATGGCGCGGCCATCGTAGATCAGGGAGAAGGGCACCTGATTGGCGAGGTGGTGAAGCCATCCGAGATAGACGAAGTCACGGTAATGTGCCGGCTCGACACCGCAGCGGACGAAAAACTCGTCCAGGAAGGCGCGTTCCTCGCCGACGGGCCAGGTCCCGGTGCCGAGCAATGAAACGGCCTGGGACAGACCCACGCCCGGATTCGAAAGGTGCATGTTGACGCTCATCAGGTAGTTGATGGCATCGAGAACCGGAAGGCCGGCCTGGTCGCCGCTCTCCCAATCGATGACGCCGCTCACGCGGCCCCCCTCGACGAATATGTTGCTGGCGCTGAAATCGCCATGAGCCAGGCCGACTTTCACCGGGCGCCCGGTCAGGCGGCCAAGGAACAGGCTCCGCAGCCTGTCCGCGACCCCATGATCGTCGATCAATGAAACGACCCGCTGCAAGGGCCGGTCGACCAAACGGTCCAGCAAGGGGCCGTCGAGCGCTTGCGGCTCCATGGCCTCGTGGGCGGGGTTCATGGCCTGCAACAGCGCCGTCACGTCGGGCAGGAGGGCGGTGCGCCCCCGCTCCCGCAAGCCGTCGGACAGCGCCACGCCGGGCAGCCGCTCCTCGACGAAATAGGGCAGGTTCTGAACCTTGCCGCTGGTCAGGGGGCGCGGCGCCCTGACGCCGGCTTTCCCGGAGACGACGCCGAGGAGAGCGAGATTGTTGTTCTCCGCCGCTTCACTGACGGAATTGAACGGCACCTTCATGACGACGCGCTCGGACCCCAGGGAGCCGACCAGCACCCCCTTGTCCTTGTCGGCGACGAAATAGTCCTCGATCGTAACGGCGGGCGGCGCGCCCTTCCCGAGATCGCGCCCGGCCTGGTCCATGATCCGCTCAAGCAGACGAGGCCCGGCGTGGTCCGACACCGAGTTCACGATTCCATAGGCGGGAACGAAGAACCTGTTGCGCTTGATCCTGTCCCCGATCGCGGCGGGTGGTCTATCCCGCCAGTAGGGGACGTTGGCATCGACGGGGTCTATCCGCTCGAGCCTGCTGTAGCCTGGCGACAGCCCGAAGAATTCCTGGCGCGAGAACCCGGCCTGGCGGAGCAGTTTCCGATAGCCGGGAACGGAGTAGGTGAAGGTGCGGTAGGGTTGATGATTGACCGCAATCGAGTACAGGTTCGCCAGGAGCCGCGGCAACAGGGATCCGTACCTCAGAGCCGAGTGATGGTCGGGGCGCCCCGTGAAGTATTCGTAATTCAGGCGGTTTTCGATGGCGACGAATAGCTGGCCGTCGGGCTTCAGAACGCGCCTGATCTCCTTGAGAAAGGCGAGCTGTTGGCGCCGCGGGTTGGTGGCACCGAAGTGGATCCGAATCATTTGCAGGGCTTTCGCGATCCTGCCGTCGGCACCGGAATAGAGACTCTCGTCGTCGGCCACCCACTCGAGCACGCCGGAAACCGTTACACAGTCGAGGGACGCATCGGGAAACGGAAGATATCTGCCGTCACCGCCGGCAATCAGGACGATGTCGTCATCGGCGTTAAAAATGGAGAACCGGCGACGCGCGAACTGCAGACGCTCCCAAGTGAGATCCATGGCGTAACAGCGGCGAACCTGCGGTGCGATGTTCTTGACGAGATTGCCGAGGCCGCACCCGAGGTCGAGAACCACGGCGTCGGGCGGCAGAGAGAGAAACATCTTCCATGCATAGCGCCCGTCGGCGACGAGGTTGTCGAGCCAGTCGGGGTTTCCCTTGACCAGTTCAAGGAAGCGGCGGACGACACGGGGCCAGTCCTGCTCGGCGACCGGGCGGACGAGTTCCGCCATTTCGGGCCTGGGAACCGGGTTGAAGTAGTAATCGTGGCGGCCGCAGCGCAGGTCGATGATCCCGTCCGCCCGCCGACCGGAAAATCCGCACGCACCGCAATGCAGGTTGTCCACGTCACCGTGCAGGATTTCCGAACATTTCGGGCAGCTGAACGAATGTTCGCTGTTCATGGTGGTCATCAGCGTCGTGTTGCCCTATGCCCGTTCAGGTGGGTGATTTCGCGATGAACGTCGCACGGCAGGTTGTTCGGAGCATGACAATCGGGACAAGACAACCTGCCGTTCGAACGTATCCTTCGCCTATTTGTACCCGAATCACATGAACCATGGAACGACCCGTTTCCCGGAAACGGCTTGCCCCCGAATGGGATTGTCCCCGCGCAGGATGAAAACGGCTGGTCAGGGAGGCGCGCCGGCCCGCTGGCGCGGGCCGGGGAGTTCAATCAAGCGCGTTTGGAAGACGTAACCGCCAACACAAGAACCACGCCGGCAATCGAAATATAAAAAATCGGAAGTGTTATCAACTCGTACAATATGTTGAGGATGATTTCCTTCAATGTCATGGGGCGAACGGCGCCCTTTCGGTCGCGGCGGGCATAGTGAACGCTGCCATCGTGGGAATAGAGGGAAATGCCGCCATGGCCCTGCCAGGACAAGGCCGCGAAGGACAGGCCTCCGCCCGGCAATCCTTCATCCAATGCGACATCGAGAGAAAAATCCCCCAGCCCCAGCATGTTGAACGAGATCCGTCCGTTCTCATCGAACTCCGGCGCCAGCAAGAGGTCGGCAAGGGGAACAAGCACCTCGTCGACAAGAACCTGGGACGGATACCCACTCAGGCTGAGAACATACCCAAGGCGGCCATTGGCACCATTTTCAGGGCCGCGGGTTCGGGGATCTTCGCGGCTGTCCGTGGCAGGGCCCGGCGGCGGCAACGCCAGGGCAACGGTTTTCAACGCGTCCCTGGTCCTGGGCCTGGTCTTGGCCTTGGCCTTGGCCTTGTCGCGACCACGCGGCATCAATTCCCGCCCATCGTCCCCGGATGCGCCGGCGTCACGGGACATGGTCACGACCGGCATTTCCTCGACGACCGCCTCTTGACCGAGATCGCCAAGAATATCCGTTCGCAAATCAATGTCGCCGGCGGTAATCGTTGTTTGCGGCCCCATATTGCCGATCGGCATTCGGATGACATCCGGCATTTGAACTGGACCCATGATCGGGCCGAAGGCCGAGGCCGCGTCGCCCGCCGGATCAAGCGGGCTCGCCGCCGCCTCGTGGGCAGCGCAACAGATGACGGATACCGAAAGACCGACGGCGATCATCGCCCTTCCGACCGCAAGACGAAAAAAAACCATTACTCCTGCCCGCGATTACTCCGCCACAACTGACAAGATACGAAAAAACCAAACGAATTCGACGTTGTTATTGTGATCCGCCATAAACGACTATGCAACCAGAGAAAAACAACTCTCCAGTACTGATGTGATTTCCAACTTAATACAACCATATGCCGCCCATCCGATCCGAACGGGACTCGTTACTTGACCGGCACCGTTCGACCGTCCTGGCAAACCCGGCGGATCGGAGCCGAATGCCCGGTCCACCCCCTGCCGGCACGTTCAGGCGGATGGTGCCCGGTCCCGTGGGCGTGGAGTGGATTCATCACGGCAATAATGCCATAAACCAACGGGCACGGATGGGTCCATGGCCAATGTTCGTTCCGGGGGCCGTGACCCTTTGCGTCCCGGAATGTGGCCGCGCGGCGGGGGGATGGCAACCAATGGACACGGGCAGCGAATGACGCACGGACTTGCAAGCGGCCTGCGCCGCGTCGTCGTGGACCTGTGCCATCGGCTCCTCGATTCCCGGGAAAGGCCGTATCGCCCCGACCTCGGGGACGCCGGTTTCATCGCCGTCCTGGCATCGCTGACCGGCAGCGGGGCGTCGCCGGACCTGCGCGAGGCCGGCCGATTGTCCCTGTCCGGCGACCTTCGGGGAGCGCGGGCCCGGGTCGCGCATCATTTCCGCTCGCGGCCAACTCCCCGGTTCTTTGCCGACATCGGGCAGCTCAACGCGTTGGCGCAGCGGCTGGAGACCGAGCGGCCGGGACCGGCGAGAGATCTCCTCGATCGGGCGGAACGGGACTGCGATAGCGGACTGCGGGTTTACGCGGCGCGGACGCCACCCCTTGCCGGCGGACTGGACTGGGAGCGGCTCGCGGCAGGGCCCGGCAACGATATCCTTTATCCGGTTCGCCCACACCGGTTCGGCTTCGCGCCGCGGCTGGCGTTCGCCGCCCTTCATGGCAGGGATACCCTTGCCGTGCTGGGCACCGTTCTGAAGGGCTGGATGTCCCGGGCCGCAAGCGGCCGCGGCCGCGACCCCTATGTAAGCAACCTGGTGGTCATCTATCGGGTGCTTGCGTTGAGCTGGACCTGGGCGCTGGTCGCCGGGCACCCGGACGCGGCGGTTCACGACGACGGCGATTTGGAGTTCACCCTGCTCAAGATCCTGTATGCGGACGCGCGGCATCTGGCGCCGCGGCTGGGCGATTCGTACCCCAACAACCATCTGCTCGCCGACGGCTTCGCCGCCTGGTACCTGGCGACCCTGTTCCCCGGATTCCTCGGCCCGGCGCAGGACTGGCCGCTGGAAGGGGAAACCCTGTGGCTGAACGAACTGCGCCGGCAGGTCTACGGGGACGGCGGCAGCTTCGAGCATTCGATCCATTACCACGAACTGGTCTGCGAAATGACCGTGGCCTATGTGCTGTTGAGCCGGCGCAACGGGGTAGAGCCACCCGCCTGGGTGGTCCAGCGCCTGGAGCGCATGCTGGCCCTGCAGGCCGCCCTCGCGGGGCCCGAATGCGCGCCGCTGGCGATCGGCAACACGACCGAGGACCCGCTGTTTCCCCTCGATGCCGGCGACGGCTGGGCGAGCGGCGCCCTGCGGGAGGTCTATCGCGCCCTGTTTCAACCCGCGCTGTCGCCGGCGCCGGACGACGACCCGACGGTGGCGCGGGCCTTCTGGATGCTGGGCGGGGAGATGGCGCCGCCGCCCGCGGACGGGGTGCCGGGCGGCGCCGATTGCGCGTTTCCCGAGGCCGGGCTGTTCGTCTTCGCGGAGTCCGACGCGGGCTCGCGGCTAGTCCTGCGGACGGGGCCGGCGGCGGGACTGCCGCTGAGCGCCGGGCACATGCACGCCGACCTGCTGAGCGTCTACCTGACGTTGGAAAACGCGCCGGTCATCGTCGCGCCGGGGACATATTCGTACCGCCTGGAAGCCAGCGACGGCGACCCGGCCGCCGCGGCCATCGCCGCCCATCTGAGAAGCCCGGAGGCCCACAGCGGGCTGGTGCTGGCGGGGGAAAATCCGCTGCTGCCGTGGACCCGCGGTTATGGCAAAAAGAAGGACGTGCCGAGCCGGGTCGTCTCCAGGGCCGTGCGGGAGGACGGGGTCGGCGCGTGGGCCGAGGGGGAGGTGACGGGGACCACGGCCTACACCGGTCATCGCCGGGGCGTCGTTCACGTTCCCGGACATTACTGGCTGGTCTACGACCTGCCGCCGGCGGCGGCCGCGGCCGACGGCGCCAGCATCGGATGGCAGGTCGCCCCCGATGCCGAAATTACCCTGGACGGCGGCGGCGCGGCCCGGGTGCACGCCGGGGGCCAGGTTTTGCGGATCATCGGCAGCGACGGCGCCGGGACCCCAAGCGTGGCCGCCGGGCAGGACGTGCCGCCGAGAGGCTGGGTCTCGGAGAGCTACGGGGCGGTTCGGCCGGCCCCTCACCTGCGGTTTGCGCTGCAACGCACGGATGCGCCGGCGGCGTTCCTGCTAGCGCCGGGGACGCGGGCGGACTCGGTGCCGCCGCGCATCGAGGTGACGGCGGGCGACGACGGCGCCCTCGGTTTTTGCGTGGTCACCGGCGACGACACCGATTATGTCCTGCTCAACCCCGGCGGCGGCGATAGCCCGGCGGCAGGCTGGGGGATCGACTTCAGGGGCCGGTTGCTGTGGCTGAGGACCCGGAACGGCAGGCCGGTCGAGGTGCGATGGATCGAGGGGCGGGGCCTTTCCTGGCCCGAACACGGCCTCGAGATCAAGGCGAAGGGCGGCGCCTCCGGCATTGACCTCCGCCAGACCGCGGCGGGGACCGAGGTTCGCGCCGGAGTCGGGGACGAGCTTTCGATCCTTTGGGATCAAGCCCCAAGGTCATGATCCGCCGCCGGCAGACGCTTCTAACCGGGGCGGGGCGGTCCGGCGACCCTAGGACGACGGGAGCCGGCAGCACCAGCGTAAGGCCGAGCCTGATGCCGATGCTGCAGCAGACCACGGGAGAGGCGCGCCTTGCAGACCACAAACGACGCCATTAGCGGGCTCGGCTCGCGGTGTTCAGGGCAATTTCCATCAATTCCAGGCGAATACCGTCCCGCACCGCCCTCAAAATTGCCTCGGCAGACGATCCAAATTACTGTCTCCTCACAAACCGGAGTTCATCTGGGAAATGTCGGTTCAATGCTTTTCCGATAGTCCCCATAATCACTGGGAGACCCGTCACACGCTCACTCCTCAAATTCCTTCACTGCTGCTTCATAATCTTCGACGGTATCGATTTCCTTCCATCCGCGTTCGATGATGACGCAGTGGATCGGCACGCCGAGATCGACCATTTCTTGGATCATGTCAGTGATGTAGGCTTTTTGGAAAATTTTGGCCCGCTGGAACGGGCGGTCCCAAAACAGTTCCTTGGAGCGGTTAAAATGCCGTTTGAAGACCTCGGCGCCACGCGGCGAAAACTTCATCATGCCGATGAATTCACCATAGACGTCGTTCTTTTCCGTCAGGATCTTGCCAATGTCTACCACTTCATTATTGGCGTTGAAGATGACAGTTTCCGCCTCTTCGACCGGATGGTCCTTGCGGCCTACGTAATAACCATACCAATCGATATCGACGACGATGGAAATATCGGCCTCAGATTGAAGGAGTCGCTTGACCACGGCGGGTTCAAAAAGGATGTCGGAATAAGCTACGATAACGTTCCCGTTCAGCTCTTCTTCGGCATAGAACAGGGAATTGAGAATGTTGTTGTTTTCGTAATCCGTATTATCGTAGTAGCGCAGGCCTTCGTAATCGATCTTCTCTTTTTTGTAACCGCGGACGACGGAAATGTTGGTGATGCCGCATTCCCGATAGGCACCCAACTGTCTCTCGAGGAGCGTCTTGTCGCCAAACGTCAGCATGCATTTGGGCAAGGTCTCCGTATAGCTCTTCAATCGGCTGCCCGGCCCGGCGGCGATGATGATGACTTTGGTGTGCGTCGGCGTCATCGTTCTTTCAAGCTCCATTATTTCCAGTTCATCGAGTTCATAGGCCTAAATCAATGCTCTTCACAGTGTTTTGGGTGAAGATCTTGGACCAAATGATCGGGGCGGCTTAAGCTTGGTTTTTCGCGCGGGCGGCCAATTCGGCGAGAATTACCGCCCCCCGCTTTGCGCTGGTTCCGATATGGTAAAAACGGCGCCCGCGAAGTTCGCGGATTCTTGCCTGAAACGAGGACGCCTCTTCCTGAAGAGACGCGAGGGCGGCGGGCAGTTCGTCCAGCCGGTCCGGTCTGATGATCCTGCCGACCTCCTCGCGATAGGAGACTTCCAGCGGCGCTGCCGTCAGCAGCGTATAGTCCGGATTGTTGATCTTGCGCGGCACATCGACAAACAACACCGGCTTTTCCAATCCGAAGGCAAACTCCATGGCGACGCCCGACCAATCGCTGATCATCACATGAGAATGGAACAGCGCTTCGTATTTCGTCGTGTCCTCGTTCATGTCGAAGCCCGGATGATCGGTGAACTTCGTGGCCAGGGCATCAAGGACCGGGCCGGAAAGCTGCCGGGTCCTGGGATGGGGCCGGACGCGAACAAAATGACCAGCATCAAGTAGAATTCGGACGACTTCTTCAGCTCGTGTTTCCATGAGGCCCTCGGGTCCCCATGACGGCGCCAGGAGGATGTTCAGGCGCTTGTCGCCGCCAACTGCGGGCGCGGAGTTCTTCCGACCGGCCTCGATCAGGGCGTCGAGAGGGGGGTGGCCATGGTCGAACAGTTGCTTGGCAGGAAGTCCCTGTGATGCCTCCCATTCGCGTGTCTCTTCGTTATGATGCGGCCCGACGCATAGAATTGAATCAAAATGATCGAAGGCCCCTTTCCGGTAGATCATATGTGTGCTGACCAGCGAGTGATGAAGATAGGCATAGTGCCGGACCTCGGGCGAGCGTTTGATATGGAAGGTATTCATATCGGGCATGGTCATGGCCACCACATCGGCGCGCATATGGTTGAGGAGATAGGTTCGCGCGCTGCCCTTGCCGATATAGAAACCCCGGACATGAGGCGGCGCATCGAGCAGGACACGGTCGGCAGCATCCGACGTCAGGTAATAGACGGTGCCGTCATAAACGTCCGCCAGTGCGTCGATCACCGGCCGCAGAAAGGGTGCGTAGAGCTCGCCTTCCGAATAAAAGACGATCCCATACGATGCGGCCGCATCGCCCCTGTATTGCAGGGATTCCCGCCAGGATCGGATGAACTGTTTCACGCGGAGAGGGTCCTCATTCGGTGGTGCCGTTCATGGCGCCGGGCCCCAGGTAAATGAACAGCAACAAGGTATCCCCGATGGTCCTGAATTTTTGTTCCACCATGCCAAAACACGTACAGATGACCGACCATACGATCGAGCCGCCAAGCACGAACAGCGCGGTCAGAACGAAGGTGTCTACCATCTGATTACCAGTTTTTACTGTGGCTTTCCGGGTGTCAACGGTGGAGAGCAAGCTGCACCGAAGAGTATCAGGCTCCTTTGCTGACCTTTTTCGGGACTGAACTGGGAAATTTGCGTTTATATGTGACAAGCTGAGGAATACTGTCCAACATGGCCTGTCCTGGTGGTCGGCACAATGACCAAGACGCGCCGTTGCAGCGCATCAATAGAGGGACGTTTGCCTCGTTTGGTTTTGCGATGTGGCTGTTTCGGTTCTTTCGGGTTACTATCCGACCATAAATTAACCAATCTTTGAATAATTATTACAATAATGGCCGGCGTAAAGGCAACAAACGGCACTTGAAGGACACTGGCTCGTGGCTAAGAGAAATTATTTCATATTCGCATTGGTGTTCATCCTTGCAAGCGATCTCGCGCAGCCGGCTTTTGCATATCTCGATCCCGGTACGGGAAGCATGATCCTACAGCTTGTTTTAGGCGGCGTTGCTGGTTTCCTGGTCATCGGCAAGCTCTATTGGCAACGCGTGAAGGATTTCTTTGGCGGAAAAAGCTCTAAACCCTCTTCTTCGAGCGAAAATGAAAAATGAGCCTGGTCGCTCCCGATCCCGGCTCGTTCCGGGATCCTCGCGGTAGAATTAACTATGTAGGTGACAGGGTTTTCCGCACGATCACGGAATCCGCCGCCGCTGATTTCGAGTTTGTCCGCGATAGCGGTCTTCTCGAGCGCCTTGCCGGCGACGGCCGCATGATCGGCACCGAGATCACCTCCGCCGAGATTCTGGGTGAACGGGGAAAAGACGCGCGCTATGTCGTTGAACATCCAAAGCTGCCCTTCATCTCATACCCCTATGAATGGTCGTTTCCGGCCTTAAAGGCGGCGGCGCTGCTGCATCTCGATGTTCAAATGGAGGCGCTCGACGCCGGGATCTCACTATCCGATGCCAGCGCCTATAATGTGCAGTTCCAAGGTGCGCGGCCCCTCTTCATCGATCTGCTGTCTTTCAGGAAATACCAAGACGGGGAAATGTGGGCGGGTCACCGTCAATTCTGTGAGCAGTTTCTCAACCCACTGCTGCTGCGCTCGAAACTTGGTATCGTTCATAACCCCTGGTACCGAGGCGCCCAAGAGGGCATCAGCACCGCGGACCTAAGACGCCTTCTCCCTTGGACGAGCAAGCTTTCGACCAACGTTCTCCTTCATATCGTGGCACAATCCAGCTTTCAGAATTCGTCGGTCGCGACCAACAAGAACAAGAAGGTCTTGGCCACATCCCAATTCCCCACCTCTTCCTATCGCCGGATGCTGAAGAAGTTTAATGATTGGATTGAGACGCTGGAACCCGCGGGTTCGCCCAAAACTGTCTGGCGGGATTACGCGCGGAGCCACAGCTATAACTCTGACGAGGTTGCGGCGAAAAAAGATTTCATCGCTAAATTCACGAAGGCGGCGACACCGCGGATCGTCTGGGATCTTGGGTGCAATACGGGCGATTACTCCAAGGTGGCATTGGAAAATGGCGCCGATTACTCGATCGGCTTTGATTACGATCAGGGCGCCTTGGAACTCGCCTTCTTACGCGCTTCAACGGAAAAACTGAATTTTCTGCCGCTCTTCCTCGACAGCGCCAACCCCTCGCCCAATCAGGGATGGAGCCAGAGCGAGCGCAAAGGGATGAGGGAGCGCGCAAGCGCCGATGCGATCATTGCGCTCGCCTTCATTCACCATATCATTATCGGGCGAAATGTACCGTTGGAGGATGTGGTCGGCTGGTTGACCAGCCTCGCGCCACAAGGTGTTATCGAATTCGTGCCCAAGGACGACCCGATGGTCCAGGAACTCCTGGCCTTGCGAGAGGACATATTCCCCAAATACTCAGAAGAATATTTCTTAAATAAATTACAACAAAATGCGACGATTTATAAGATACAGAAAATAACAAACAGCGGCAGAAAGCTCATTTGGTACACAAAATCAAGAAATTCCTGAAATACATTATTGATAGTGGAATTATTTCTATAGGACGAACGCCGATTGGCATCATATCAGGGACAAATGTATATGTTTCGATGGCCTTTTCATTCTATTTTTCTCACTATATTTCCAGTGCTCTCGCTGTATGCGTATAATATCGAGCATTTTAATACTGCAGTTATAATCGTTCCTATTGTCGTTTCTTTGGTTTTTTCTTTATTTGTATTTGCTATATTTTATATTCCAACGAGAGATATCAATAAGTCAGCACTTTTTGTCGCAGCCGTAATGGCATTCATTATCCTCTACCAGCCAGCTTATGGTTTATTTGAGACAGTGCGGATCGAAACGCCAGTTGTTGTCATTGGACCCAACAAGATCCTATACTTCAGCGGCGCGGCCTTCTTGATCTCAACAGCCATTTACCTCTCGCGAGCGAAAGGCAACTTCGGCAATCTGGCCCTTGTCCTCAACGTAGCCAGCGCGGTCATGGTACTCGCGTCCATTGCTAACATTGTCGGCTACAAACTTTTAACCTGGCAGGCAACGCACGCGACAGCATCGACAACCCGCGTCCTCGATAATTCACATCCGAGCATAGGCCAACCCGGTCTCCCAAACATTTACCACATCATCCTCGACGGATACGGTCGTTCGGACATTTATGCGAAGTATTTTGATTTTGATAACACAGATCTCATTGCGTTTCTGCGGGACCAGGGTTTCATTGTGGCAGAGCATAGCCGGTCCAACTACGTACAAACCGCACTCTCTGTCGCCTCAATGCTTAACGCCGACTATCTGCGGAACCTTTTGCCGGACCTGGACCCAACTGTCGCGCGGGACAGCCGAGAGTTGGTCGTCGACCTCATTCGCGAAAATGCTGTCTTTTCCAACCTTCAGAAACTGGGATACCAGATTACTTCTTTCGACTCCGGCTATGCCGCGACGGAGTTCAAGAAGAAGACGGGTGTCCATCTATTGTCCGCCAATTTCTCCGCAATCGGGGGCTTTGCCTTCCTTGACGAATTTCAAAGTGAGCTTCTCAATTTAACGCCGTTGCCAAGCCTCGCGAAATTCGTGACGGGGCATGATCGCCTCAGTAACTTTGCCGTACGCCGCAGTCGTATCAAGTTTGCATTCGACACCGTCGGAAACTCCTCAATTCG